>JAYZHY010000001.1:0-2688 GCA_036166115.1 Pseudomonadota bacterium
TAGGTGGGCCGTTAGGCGCGTATTTTCCAGATTCACTGCTAGATACTCCTCTAGATTATGAAGCTTTTGCTGAAAAAGAAGGCATGATTGGTCATGGGGGTATAGTGGTATTTGATGATTCAGCTGATATGGCTGCTCAGGCAAAATTTGCAATGGAATTTTGTTCAATTGAATCTTGCGGAAAATGCACTCCATGTCGAATTGGCTCAACGCGAGGTGTTGAAGTGATTAATAAGATAATCGATAATAATAATAGAGAGGAAAACATTGAACTTCTTCATGATCTTTGTGAAACCATGATTGATGGTTCTCTCTGCGCTATGGGTGGATTAACACCATTTCCAGTAAAAAGTGCGTTAGAATACTTCCCGGAAGATTTTAATTCGAATAAATAAAATAAATACGATCGAAAAAGATGAACACAGTCAAACAACTCGACCTAGGAACCGAAGAAAGTAAGTCCAAAGAAAAGATTTCAATTGAGATTGATGGTCAGCCATTAGAAGTTAAAAATGGTACAAGTATCATGCGTGCAGCCAGAGAATCGGGTATTGATGTGCCTAAATTATGTGCTACTGATTCCCTGAAATCATTTGGCTCCTGCCGACTTTGCGTGGTTGAAATAGAAGGTAGAAAAGGGTTTCCAGCATCTTGCACTACTCTCGCTGAAGAGGGCATGAAAATACGTACTCAAACCAATAAAGTAGCAAAACTGCGTCGCAATGTTATGGAGCTTTATATCTCAGACCATCCCTTAGATTGCTTAACTTGCTCTGCAAACGGTGATTGTGAATTGCAGGATATGGCTGGAGCGGTCGGCCTAAGAGATGTTCGTTATGGTTTTGAAGGCAAAAATCACCTTGAGGCAGTTGTCGATGAAAGCAATCCATATTTTAATTTCGATGCAAGCAAATGCATAGTTTGCTCAAGATGTGTAAGAGCTTGCGATGAAATTCAAGGCACAATGGCGCTTACAATAGAAGGACGTGGTTTTGACTCTAAGGTTTCTGCAAGCATCGGTGAATCATTTCTAGATTCAGAGTGTGTCTCGTGCGGAGCATGTGTTCAAGCATGTCCAACCGCAACTCTAATGGAGAAAAGCATAATTGATCACGGTCAACCGGAACACAGTGTGGATACAACGTGTGCTTATTGTGGGGTTGGCTGCTCTTTCAAGGCTGAAATGAAAGGCGATCAAGTCGTGCGTATGGTTCCAAATAAAGATGGTAAAGCCAATAATGGACACAGCTGTGTAAAAGGTCGATTCGCTTGGGGTTATTCAACACACAAAGAACGAGTCTTAGATCCGTTAATTAGAGAGAATATTGGCGATCCATGGAAAAAAGTGAATTGGGAAGAAGCCATCAATTATACCGCCAAAAGATTCAAAGAAATTCAAAATAAATACGGTCGCAAGTCAATCGGTGGAATCACTTCATCCCGCTGCACTGCTGAAGAGGTATTCGTGGTTCAAAAAATGGTCAGAACAGCCTTTAGTAACAATAATGTAGATACCTGTGCGCGTGTCTGTCATTCTCCAACGGGTTATGGTTTAAAAACAACTCTTGGAACATCAGCAGGAACACAGCCTTTTGAGAGTGTTATGGATACTGATGTAATGGTTGTAATTGGGGCTAACCCTACTGATGGTCATCCAGTATTTGCTTCACAAATGAAAAAAAGGTTGCGTCAAGGTGCAAAACTGATTGTTATTGATCCGCGTAAAATTGATTTAGTAAAGACTCCACATATTAAGGCAGCGCATCATTTACCTCTTCAGCCTGGTACTAATGTACCTATTATTAATGCCTTGGCGCATACGATAATAAAAGAAAACTTAATGGATGAAGAATACATAAATGAAAGATGCGATATGGAGTCATTCGAAGCATGGAAAGAATGTATCCTTAAATCCGAAAATGACCCAGATAACGTTGAAAAAATTTCCGGCGTTAATGCAGATACCATCCGCTCCGCTGCGCGTTTGTATGGCTCGGCAAAAAGGGGTGCCATTTATTATGGTTTAGGTGTAACAGAACACAGCCAAGGCTCGACCATGGTTATGGGTATGGCTAATCTGGCAATGGCGACAGGCAATATTGGGTTTTCCGGTTGCGGTGTCAATCCACTGCGAGGGCAAAATAATGTTCAAGGTTCTTGCGACATGGGATCATTCCCGCATGAACTTCCAGGCTACCAACCAGTTGGGGATGACTCAATCAGAAAAATATTTGAAGATAATTGGCAAGTGGCTATTGATCCTGAACCAGGTTTTCGTATACCAAACATGTTTGATGCGGCAATATCCGGTGAATTTATGGGGATGTATATTCAAGGTGAAGATCTGGCACAATCAGACCCAAATACACAACATGTTGAGGCTGCACTAGGAAATATGGAATGCATTGTAGTGCAAGATTTATTTCTAAATGAAACAGCTAAATTTGCACACGTTTTTCTTCCTGGTACATCATTTCTTGAAAAAAACGGCACCTTCATTAATGCGGAAAGACGCATAAACCGAGTTAGACCTGTTATGAAACCGCAGCAAGGAATGCATGAATGGCTTATTACACAAAATCTAGCGAATGCGATGGGTTATGATATGAATTTTAGTAGCGAAGCAGACATCATGAATGAAATTGCCCGATTGACACCGACTTTTAGAAATGTTTCTCATGATTTTCT
>JAYZHY010000002.1:0-3793 GCA_036166115.1 Pseudomonadota bacterium
GTAATATCTTTAACCCTCTCTCCTTGCAGCCAAACTTCACGGTCATCTTTTAAGCCTTCTAAGTATTGAGAACCCGTTCGGACACCATTACCCAAAGGTAAAGTTTGCTTAGTGTTGTTTGCTTTCATAGGGCACCGTTTTTATTAACATTAACTGATATTTTCTTTAAACTTCCGATCAATTGACTCCATTCATCTTGCGAAAATGGTTCTTTTATTTGGTTATATGTATCTAAAACACGCGGCATTACTTCTGCCTCTAGATCTCTTCCCTTCTGAGTAGCTGAAATATAGATAATCCGTCGATCTTTTTTTGATCTGTGACGTGAAATCAATTCGGCTTTTTCCAGTCGGTCAACAATACCAACTAAACTTGGAGGTGGAATTAATGTAACTTCAGACAACTTTCCAAGAGCAATTCTTTTATGCTCCCAAAGAACACGTAAGATACGCCATTGTTGTTCTGTTAAACCATAATCATTAAATATACACCTAAATTTAGGTAATATTTCATCCAATGCTTGATAAAGCATCATCGGCAGTGATTGACTGAAATCTTGTATTGCCATTTATAGGTACTTTAATTAATATATTAATAATTAATATATTAATTAAATATACTTTTGTGTCAAATTTTTAACTAAAAAAAAGAGTCTCATTTAAAGGTAAGCGCTATTATGATTAAAGATTTATTTGAAACATCACAAAACGATTTTATTTTTACTGCAGAAACTACGCCTGCTGTATCAACAAACCTAAAAGAAAATATCCAAAAAGTAAGCAATCTGATTGGCGTTGCAGATGCTGTCAACATAACTGATGCACCAAATTGCAAACCCAAACTAAGCAGCTTGGTTGTTGCCGGAGAAATCCAAAAAAGCGGTCTTGATGTAATCCTCCAAATCACCGGAAGAGATAGAAATAGCATTGCCTTAGAATCAGAAATCTTGGGTGCACTTTCATTGGGAATAAATAAGATCTTGTGTTTGTCTGGTGATCGACCTCCGGAAGATGGACCCAAAGCAGTTAATGAAATGAACAGTTCAAACCTAATCGATCTTTTAAAAACCATGTCAGGTGGGCAACTCTCGGATGGCACAGAAATCAAAGAACCTATTAGGCTTGTATCGGGATGTGCTGACAGCATTCATGATCATTTTATCAGAGAAAAACACTCGGACTTCTTTGTTAAAAAAGTCGGCCTAGGTGTCAGTTTTGTGCAAACTCAATATTGTTATGACTTAGAACTTTGTCAAAAATACTCGCAATTTATATTAGATAACAATCTCTCAAATACAACGAAATTTATTGTTGGGCTAGGACCATTAAAATCAGCTAAGCAGGCTTCTTGGATGAAAGATAATCTATACGGAGTAAAAATTCCTGATTCAATTATCCAAAGATTAGATCAATCCACTTCCCCGTTAAGTGAAGGCAAAAAGATTTGTGAGGAAATAATCGCAGAACTCATGAAATTAGAAGGCATAGGTGGTGTCCACTTAATGGGGCCAAATTGCGAAGATCAATGTGCAGAACTTATCAAAACGTTTAGATAAAGAAATTAAATAACACATTAATTTTTTTTAAGTGTTAACGGCACTTGTAAATACAACATCTGTTGAACTATTTAGAGCTGTCTCTGCTGAATCCTGTAAAACACTAATAACAAAACCTACTGCTACAACTTGCATTGCAATGTCATCAGAGATTCCAAACAAACCGCAACTCAATGGAATCAATAACAAGCTACCGCCTGCAACTCCTGATGCTCCGCAAGCCGATAAAGCGGAAATAATACAAAGCAAAAGCGCGCTAATAAAATCAACATCAATACCCAATGTATTGGTGGCAGCCAAAGTCAGAACAGTAATAGTGATTGCTGCACCACCCATATTTATGGTTGCACCGAGTGGAATTGAAACGGCATAAATATTTCTTTGAAGGCCTAACTTTTCACACAAACGCATATTTACAGGAATATTTGCAGCAGAACTTCTGGTAAAGAAAGCGGTCACTCCACTCTCTCGTAATGCGACAAAAACAATTGGATAAGGATTTTTTTTTGTTTTAAACCAGACAATCATTGGATTTACACAAAGAGCCATAATTAACATTGAGCCAACTAAAACTGATAACAACCTCACATATTCACCCAAGACCTGTAGCCCAGATTCAGCAAGGCTCCCTGCAACCAAACCAAAAATTCCAATTGGAGCCAGTCTTATAATAAAGCGAACTAAGTTGGTTAATATTATTGAAGAATCCGTAAAAACTGCTTTTGTTGTTTCGGATGAATTTCTGATCCCGATACCCACTGCAGCCCCCCAAACTAGAATCCCAATAAAATTACTATTCATCATTGCGCTAATTGGGTTATCGACTAATTTGAATAACAAATTATTTAGCACTTCACCAATCCCTTTTGGTGCTTCCATAACAAAATTGGCAGTATCCAGTTGTAAACTAATTGGGAATAACTTACTCATTACAACCGCCAAGAAAGCTGCACAGAGCGTGCCCACAATATACAATGTGATCACTGGGCGCATTTTAGATTCGCTGTAATTCGATTGATTAGCCAGGGCGCTAATGACCAGAAAGAAAACCAATATTGGAGCAACCGCCTTAAGACTTTGAACGAATAATTGACCAAAAATTGATGCGAATTGAGCCCATTCAACTGAAATTACTGATAATAATATGGCAAAAAAAATTCCAATCGCAATTTGAACAATTAAATTAAGGTTTACTAATTTATTTAAATTTAACATTTAAGAAAATTGTAACAATCTTTATAGTTTTGATTTATGTGGTTTACCATACGCCAGTACTACCAGGCAAATCAGCATAACATCGGCAAAACCTATCATCTGCTATTTTGTTTCTACCAAAACGTCGATCACTGATCCGCCGTCGAGTTTGACAAATTAAGGTGTCACCTTTCCTGCACTTTAACTGCTCCTGAGATGTTGGAGCTGTGGATGGAGTCTTTGCAGAAGGAAACTCAGGTTGCTGCATTGAGCCAGCACAACCAACTAAAAATAAGATCAACAATAGATGAAGAGGATTATTAAACATAAGGCCTTACTGGCCGTTACCCAAAACATCTATCTTCATCATTTTGCTTAAATCGGTTTCTTGTTGACAAGAACACTTCTTACTGCGTGTATTTTTCCTTCCATATCTTCCATCGCTAACCCGATGTGGTGACCGAGTTTCACAAATAAGAACTTCGCCAGCATTGCACCTGAAATTTCTGTTTTGAGCTGCAGCTGAAGTGGACGGTTCGCGAGCAGATTGATAGTCGTCATTTAAGCTGGCGCATCCATTTAAGGTGAACATCAAGATGAAAAGAAGACAATAGTTATGCATAGAATTTTTTACTGGCCATTACCTAAAACGTCCATTCCCATCCCTGATAGATCTGCTTCAGGTTGGCAGGCGCAGTTTTTACTCCTTTTATTATTTCTACCATAACGGCCATCACTGACTCGATGAGAATCTCTTGCCTTACAAACAAGAATTTCCCCGGCATTGCATTTAAGGTCACTACTTTGAGAGGCTGAAGCATTAGATGCTTGTCGCGCAGATGGGGTTTCACCGGAATTACTCGCGCAGCCAAAGATGCTTAACGCCAAAATCATTATTGCTATTTGATTTAAATTCTTCATATTACCTTTCCTTAAAAGAAGTCTTGTTTATTCTAAGGCCTATAAGCTAACCCAAAACCATAGAGAAATCACTATAAAAAATTGCTACTTAACCAAAAAATCCAAATATTCATATTCCTTGTT
>JAYZHY010000003.1:0-2575 GCA_036166115.1 Pseudomonadota bacterium
ATTTTTTTACGGCAAATATTTTTTCAGGGATTATGTTAAAAGTAAGATTAGACAATGGCGAAGTTGTCGGTTCAATTGACACAGGTTTTGCAGCACCAAAGAGGAGTTTTGCAGGGGTAGCTGAATACTGTTCATAGATTCTATTCTTATTAGGTTTCCTCTTCTAAAATATTATTGCAAAGATCCACGCATTCTTCACAGATATAGATTGATGGTCCAGGTATAAGCTTTTGTACTTCATTCTCATATTTCCCGCAAAAAGAACAATAAGGAGCATATCTTCCGCCCTGTGATCTTTTATCAATAAAATTTTCGACTTCTAACTCTAAACTATAATGCAAGAATTCATTATCAACTTCATAACCAAGAGATTCATAAAGGGATCGACCAATGAAGTTAGTTTTTGCTGTTGAAAGCTCTAGGCGTTTATAGCCATTATCTTTTGCAAAACTTTCTGCTTTATTCATTAGATTTTTTCCTATTCCTGTCGTCCTCATCTCTGGGTCAATAAATAAATCATACAGAATAAGGATGGGTATCATGCTCACCGAGCAGAATGACGGGTAAAGTTGCACAAAACCATTCAGATTCTCATCATGATTAATTGAAACAAATATGGTTGAATCATCATTTTCTAGTCTTTCTTTAATGAATTGGTATGCCCCTTCAGGATCATCTTCTTCTTTATAAAATATTCTATAGAGATTAAAGAGCCTAGAAATTTCATCCAGATATTTAATTTTAGCTCGGACTATTTTTGTCATAATTTTATAAACTAATTTTTCTCTGTTAGAAAAGTCATTTCTTTAATAATACTCTCAGCAACAGCGATCGGTGATTCCTCATGCACATAGTGGCCAGCATTTTTTATGAGTTCCAGTTTACTATTTCTAAAACCATTTTTTAACTGTAGCGCTTCTTCCATCGATTTATTACGATCCTCAATGCCAAAGACTATTAGTGTTGGATTATTAACTCTATGCATCAGATCAGCTTCATTCGCATCATAGAACTTATTTAGCATGCTTGTCGTTCCTGTAAGATAGCCTTGAGATTTTGCTCCCAGCATAATATCATCCATGACTTTCTCGTCTACAATAGATGGGTCATGATAAGAACGTTTCAGGAATTCTTCTCTAAAATCTCGATCAGCAAATTGTTTTGCTGACACCCTAGCGAAGGGGAATATCAAATTAAGGTATCTAGCAAACTCAGGTACACCTGTGTTGATGATGCCGGGATTAAACAGGATCAAACCTTTAGTTTTCTGATTATTCATAGCCACATGAAAAGCAATGGCCCCACCTAAAGAATGACCTCCGACTATGAACGAGTCAAGATTAAGTGCCTCAGCAAGTTGACTTATGGTTTCAGCTTGATTGGAATTACTGTAATCATAATCTGTGGGTTTATCTGATAGCCCGAAACCAAGGAGATCAAGAACATAAATATTATATACCTCAGAAAGGATAGGTGTGATTGATCGCCAAGAATGTAAATTATTTCCAAACCCATGAATGAGGATTAAATTCGGACTGTTTTCCTTTGCTGCTGGATATTCTCTATAGCGTATATCATGACCTCTGATCTCGATAAACAGATCTTCTTTAGTCGCTAATGTTCTGCTCGGGGTTTCTTCTACAGGCAGATAGGCATAGACAACAAGATAGCCATAACCAAGAATTATAAGTCCTAAGCAGAGTCTAAAAGCGTTTCTAAAAAACTGTTTCATCTATTTCAAAATAAAAATCCAATCTAAATCTAATAACGAAAAATACAATGAGTAGGTAGTTTATGAGTTGTGCTCCCCTAAGGCAATTATAGATGACTGCCTACTTTCCTCATAAGTTAAAGTGATTCAGATTTGAATTTTTGGACGTTCTTTAGGAGCGGTTAATAATAATGGTTGATCAGAAACAACAACACCACCTGGCTGTTCCAAAGTTATAGCAAAAGCAACCGCTTTTGAGATGGGGAGCTTAGGGTTGATTGGAATAATCACAGGTTTATCTATTCGAGTGATATCAAAGACACCGCCATCGACTGGTTGTTCATACTTTAAAGGATCAACGATCCAGACTTGGTATTGATTTTGGGTGGGATCGTTCATTGGCAAGCCAGTGATCTTGATAAACCCTTTCTGTCCTTGATCAGTCCAGATTATGTCTCCAGATATCGCTTCAAGTGATGTGGATCTAGAATGCCATGGAAATTGGATCATATCTGTTGCTGTATTTTCCAGAACAGCTCTTTTTAAAGGTAAATATCTGAAATTGCCATCATAAGTTTTAAACTCAATCATAGAAAAGGAGAGGCCTATAGCCATAAGTACAGTCAATGTCCAAGCATACTGAGGCTTATAGAAGAACACTCTCATGTAGTGATTGATGTAATCCATTAGCGTTGATTGGCCTAACTCTGTTCTATATGCATGAAGAATCCGTTTACGCATTTGCTTGGGTAGCATCTCATTATTAAAGTTATCTTGTGAGTAAAAACTTATTTGTGCCAACGCCGTCATTTCATGAAAATAATCCTCAGTGTATTCAGGAAAAAGATCAAGCAGTTCATTTAA
>JAYZHY010000004.1:0-4073 GCA_036166115.1 Pseudomonadota bacterium
AAACAATTAATGGATGACCTTCAGGATAAAGCAACTTTCAGGAAGGTAATCTCGCAAAGGTTATTGCTGGCTGTTCAGGAAAAAAATGAATATCAGGATAAATTAAGAAGACATGCCGAGAAGATTAACAGGTAAGAAGGGTTAGGAAATGGAAAAATGCTATAGGTACAAAGAGAGAATCGCCAACAGCGAAATAATTGAATTATTGGGTGACCCTCAGTCAAGAGAGACAGTTAACACAAGATGCAGTGCCGAAATTAAGAAATTGGCAACAAAGATGAATCGAACACGATACCTTCATCCTTCCGAGCTTGATTCAAAGCTTTATATGGATGTTTACAACACCTTCAAACATTTACCCAATCATATAACGAATGACATTCGTTTTTGGCAGTATCTGGCCTTGAATGAGCTTAGGAGCTTCGTAGAAAAACGCTTTGATAAAGGGAGAACACCCCGTTATCTTGGTTCACAGTCTATGGGAGGGCTTTCCAAGAATGCCATAAGCAGATTATATCGCACAGGTTCACAGCAAGGCGGTGATGATATAAGGGATGCAATATTTAGCAGACAGCAGATACAGCAGGATCTTCATGAAAGAACCTTTTCGCTTTCCCAGTTAGTGTCGAAGGCTTTTTTGAAGAAAGCAATTGATTTAAATGACGATGAAATTACCAGTTACGCTATGAATATCAGGAAGAGAAGCGGCGCAAAACTAATTTTTGCAATGACGGAAGAGGAGATCATTGATATTAGCAGTGATAGAGACTAGCTTACCGTGATCAAATATTAATCCTGATTCATAATGGCAAGAATAGAAGACTTCCTCACCAAATCTAAGATTGAGAAAATCTATGATTTGACAAAAAAGAAGTTTACCAAGCTTCCGAAAGTTGAAAAAAACAGTTGGAATGCTTTTTTTCTCATCATTTGGCTCATATTGCATGCGGATAAAAAAATACGACCTGCGGAATGGTCATATTTCACTAAACTGGAAGATGCCATATTTAATCAAAAATGGGATTCCATGAATCTGATCAGAGGTCGAATACCTTCTAAGAGCCAAAGAAGAATTGTCGGGAAGGATGCTCTTGATATATACAATGAAATACATAATCTGGGACAGTCTTCAGCAGAGCAACTTGTTTTTAGAGTAGCTAAAAATATCAATAAAAAAGAACTGCGGAAAATAACCTTGCTGACAGGCGTAAGGATAGCAATTAGCGATCTCGAAATTGCACAGAACGAAAGATTCCTTATCGAGAGTTTGTCGCAAGCATGGAAACTAAATCATCTCTTGGATGAAATAGGATTTAAGTCCTTTGCATTGACAGACAATGATCTATTTGACGATAAAGATCTCGGTTCTCTTGTTGATTGGCAGGGGCTTCGACATTCTCAATATCTGGAAATATTAACTTTGATCAAAAAAAACGGCCTTAATGTGCCTGGTGACGAATTAATTATCGAGGAATTTGAGTTATTCAGAGCTGAGCAAAAAAAGAAAGATAAAAAAATGGAGTCTCATTATCAGAAGATTTTAAAAGAACGACAGAAGAAACATAATGATTTGAGGAAAACATTATCAAGAAAAATAAAAGATACAAAGCTTAGTTTTGGACCTGCATTTATTTGCACAACCTTCCTGGGCGAGCTTAACTTCCATAAAAACAGCTTTGACACGCTTAGTGATAATTTTGAAAGTAACTCCATCTGGGACATTTTAAAGAAATTGAATAGCGGTGAGCTTTTTTCAGAAGGGCTTATCCAAAGCAAGAGAATCAGAGGAAAAAAAGGCTGGATGGAAATCACCGGAATCACAACGGGAAATGCTCCAATGGGCAGGATCTACTATTGTTCGTCATCTGACAATTTAAAGAGATTTAATGTTTTTGTTGATTTCAAATCCGATGAAAAATCACAAAAAAAAGCTTTTTTACTACTGGACCAATGGGAAAGAAAGGGTTTTAAATAATGAATTCGGTAAATATCGATTTTAGTATAAAAGTCGAGGAATTGTCCTTTTCTGTCAGGACTGAAAACTGCCTAATTGCCGACGGCATAAGAGTTCTTGGTGATTTAGTGACTTTATCAGAGCGGCAACTTATGAATCTGCCAGGTTTTGGCCGAAAGTGCCTATACGAAGTTAATGATGTGCTTAAGAATAATGGTTTATCGCTTAATATGAAAACTGAAGAAATCAATAAATCAGATGAGACTGACAATTATCTAATAGCTCTCGAATGCATTAACACGGAGGAAGTAATAAAGAATACCCCTTATATTTTTGATATCCATAACAGAGATATAAGGTTTATGCTTCCAGAACTACAATTAATCCGAGGGCTAGATGATAAAAGCCATGGGGACTGCCTCTTGGAACTGCTTTCTAGAAAGAGAGAATATGAACCGATTAATATATTTTTGGATAATTTTGATTTGGTAATGAATGAATACCTAGAGATGCCCTTGGAGGGTCAATTAGCATATATTCTGGATTTTCTTGGCAATATTGGAAAGGATTCGATGAGAAGGACGGCAATAGCTGAGAGGCTTGGTTTCTTCGGAAATGTAGTTACTTTAGAGGAAGCAGGAGAAATATTGGGTGTTACCAGGGAAAGAATAAGGCAGATAGAGAGTACAACACATAGAAGAATAAGGCTTTATCTATCCAGCGAAAGATATCAAGCATTTGTCCCCAAACTTGATGCTTCCATTAGATTGATCACAGCTGAATCGCCAATCATTCTTGAGGACATTCCCATTAAGCTAAAGGAAGCCGGCTTATCTGAATTGGATTTTTCCTTTAAGGCTATAGAGTCTGTATCGCTAATATATGGTAGAGATATTGATTTCGAAATTATGGAAAGGAGGGGTTTCAAATGGGTGGTTAGGAAAAGCGATGATCCTGAGAAATACATTACAGCTTTAAAAGCAGCGACAGCAGTTTGCCAGTCATTCGGTATGGTTCAGCTTGATAGTATTTATGAATACATGACGGAAAAAATGAACTACGACCTTGAAAGGAAAAAACTCTCCTCCCTTTTCAGCAAGAGCAATTTCGTAGCTTTGGAAGAAGGCTGGTATTTTGATCCTACAATAGGCGGTATTAACAGTCGTTTTTTAAATAGTCTTAAAAAGATGCTTTATTGCCATCCTTCATTACATGTTAATGAAATCAGGGACGGGTTTAAGAGGGTATGTGCCAGAAGAAAACTGCCTATTGCAAAAGAATGGTTTTGGCCAATGCCTCCAAAACGAATAATATCGAGTTACTTTAAGCATATCGATGATTATTCCCAGCTATTAAGGGAAATTAGAGAAATCGCAGTGGAGACTGCAGGTATTCCGGTCAAGGAGTTTAGTAAAACATTCATCGGAAATGAGACAAACCTAAATTGGATTGATAAATACATCAGAGCTAAAAGAAAATACTCGTCAATTCTTAATAGAAACAAGTCAAAAATCATAGCTATACAGACCAAATTGGCTGAACTCTCAACAGAACTTCATTTTAAAATCAATGAGGACGAGATTGTCTCAACCACAAAAGGTATTGAGCTATCCGATCTCGGTGATTACGGTAATGAAAATATGCAAATTATGAAGTCTATCATCGAGGAAGAGAACAGCAAGATTATAGAGCGCAGTGATTTCAGAAAAAAGGCTGAAGCCAAAGGAATAAAATTAAGCAGTTTTGAAGTCGAAGTAACATATGCCCCTTGGTTAAAACAGTTTGGGCACTCAATATGGGGCATCAGAGGATCAGATCCCAAGGCGATTGATATTGAAATGAAAAGATATCAGAAAAGATCAGAGCAGAGAAATCGTGAAAAAAATATACATGGATACGACGATGAAGGTATGTATTTTATGGTCAGCAGAATTCAGACGACAGTTAATTATGTTATTACCATTCCCTTTAAATACATTAAAAACTTAAGTCAGAGATATCTTATAAAAGACACAAACGGAAGGAGTTATGGCGACATTAAAATGACTTCAAAGAAAAATGCATTTATAGGATTGAATAAAGCACTTACCAGGGTGCACGCAGATATTGATGACATTAT
>JAYZHY010000005.1:0-2632 GCA_036166115.1 Pseudomonadota bacterium
GGGGTCTTAACTTTGTAAGTGGAGCCAACCAACATTTCTGGACGATCCAGCTTCTCATGCATGCGAATTACTTCAGCACGCCCTTCTTCTTCAACTTCTGGTTCTTGTTGTTCTTTTTGATCAGCCGAATCTTCAGGTGACTGACTTACCGAATAACCAACTATTTTTTTGTTTATTTTCTTCATCTAAATATTATTTTATTTCTGTTGCAAAGTTAAAAATATAAACAAACAATTTAAATTAAAACTTACCGTAATACCCTTCTTTTAATGCATCAAACAAATTGGCTGCAGAATGTTCTTCGCCATCGTATTCGACCATCTCATCGCCCTTGAGTTCAATATCGCTGCCATCTTCCAGTGTGAAAGTATAAGAGGTATTTTGTAAATCCTCTTCTTTTACAAGAACCCCTTGAAATGCCTCTGGGTTAAAACGAAATGTTGTGCAGCCTTTTAAACCCTGTTCGTAGGCATACAAATAAATATCCTTAAACTCTTCATAAGGAAAATCCGTTGGTACATTTGCGGTTTTTGATATAGAGGAATCAATCCAATACTGAGCCGCAGCCTGAATATCAACATGCTCCTTTGGGGTAATACTATCTGCCGTAACAAAATAATCTGGTAATGCATTTTTATTGTCTTCAGTATCTAAAGATGGCATTGCATCTTTATTAACAAATTCTCTATATGCCAACAACTCAAATGAAAAAACATCAACTTTTTCTTTTGTTTTTTTGCCTTCACGAATCACATTACGGAAATAATGATGTGCAAATGTTGGTTCTATTCCATTGCTTGCATTGTTTGCCAATGAAAGTGCAATCGTTCCTGTTGGCGCGATAGAACTATGATGAGTAAAGCGGCCCCCAACCTCTGCTAACTTTTCTGCTAGCTTTGGATCTTCTTCCGCAATTCGTTTCATGTAATTACTGTAACGACTGTGCAAAATTCTTCCTTTGACCTTATCACCTACCTTATAACCATCGGTAACCATGTCAGGGCGCTTAGATAGCATTTCTTGTGTGACCTCAAAATCTTCATTCATTATCGGGGCAGGACCTTTCTCTTCAGATAATTCTAAAGATGCTTGCCAGCCCGACATAGCTAACTGTTTGGAGACCTCTGCAGTAAATTTGACAGACTCTTTACTTCCATATTTCATGCAAAGCATGGTAATCGCTGAGCCAAGACCTAAGAAACCCATGCCATGACGGCGCTTTCGGAGAATCTCATCTCTTTGCTGAGAAAGCGGTAACCCATTAATCTCTACTACATTATCAAGCATCCTTGTGAATAGTTTGACTACTTTCCGGAATTCTTCCCAATCAAATTTAGCGTCCTTTGTAAAAGGGGCCACAACAAATTTTGTTAAATTCACTGAACCAAGAAGACATGAACCATATGGAGGTAGTGGTTGTTCACCACAAGGATTTGTGGCTCTTATATTTTCATCAAACCAGTTATTATTCATTTCATTGACTTTATCAATTAGCACAAATCCCGGTTCCGCATAATCATATGTTGAGGTCATGATGATATCCCAGACTCTATGTGCGGGCATGCTCTTATATACTTTGCAAGCGACTAAGCCATCTTCATTGGTAAGATAGTTTTTCATTTCAGGCCACTCACGCCAAACAAACAATGATTCATCATTGATATCAAGGCCATCCTCATCTATTTCTTTTTGAGTGATCGGAAATGCCAGACTCCATTCATCATTGTTTTTCACCGCTTCCATAAATTCTTCTGTTATTAACAATGACAAATTAAATTGTCTCAATCGTCCGTCTTCACGTTTTGCACGAATAAATTCAACTATGTCGGGATGACTGATATCGAAGGTTCCCATTTGTGCGCCTCTTCTTCCACCGGCGGACGAGACGGTAAAACACATCTTGTCATATATATCCATAAAGGATAATGGACCAGATGTATATGCTCCTGCCCCTGAAACGTATGCCCCTTTTGGGCGAAGCGTAGAAAACTCGTAGCCAATGCCACAACCTGCTTTTAAGGTAAGTCCGGCCTCATGCACTTTATCCAGAATATTATCCATCGAATCTGAAACTGTTCCAGAAACAGTACAATTAATTGTTGAAGTTGCTGGTTTATGTTCGCCTGCACCTGCATTAGAAACTATTCTGCCGGCGGGTATCGCTCCACATCTTAATGCCCATAAAAATTCTTCAAAATATTTCTTTCTGTTTGATTTTGCTTCCACACCAGCTAACGCATGAGCTAACCGAATATATGTCTCATCAATATTGCTATCTACTTTGGAGCCATCTTTTGCCGTGAGTTGATATTTTGTTTGCCAAATATCCAGTGATGTTGGTTGCAGCCTTACAGAAGAAGTATTTTGTTCGTGTTTGTTTTTTGCTGCAGAGCCCATTTCCAAAAAAATACCTCTTAAAATTTAACTAAAATTTACAATTAATCAAAAAAAATGAGTCAAAATCGACTTAAATATAAAACACAAGATGTTGTGTGTAACTTAACTCAACTTGACTCTCAGCGCAATACTGTTTTTGGTTATTTTTAAAATTTTATAAAATAAATTTATTTATAATAAACAATAACTTATATATTTTAAAATTAATAAGTTATTAAATTTTATAGTAAATTTT
>JAYZHY010000006.1:0-8178 GCA_036166115.1 Pseudomonadota bacterium
AATTACTAAATAATTCTCGCGCCGAAAGAACAAGAGAAGAAAATAAGAGTAAGAAACTAGAGGATACTTTTGCAAAAAATCAACAACTTATCGTTGATGCGAGGGCAGCCCTAGATAAAAGATTGGGCGCCTTGAAGGAGCTCTTCGGCGTGCTTCAGACTGTAGCAGGTGATGCACAAACTCGATTTAATGGTTCATTGACCAATATACAGTACCCAAACCGTGAAGCATTCTTGGTAGAGCTGGGAAGCAAAATGGCAAGCGCGAGTAGCTTGGCATCAATACAAGATATCGAAGGGCTGTGGTACGAATTGCAAAGAGAAATTACTGAACAGGGTAAAATTGTCAAGTATCAGACTGAGTATGCCACTGCAGACGGCGAAAGAATTACTTCCGACGTTGTACGTGTAGGCGTATTCAACTTGGTCTTTGAGGACGGTTACCTGCAGTATGACAATACAACTGGTAATGTAACTGAACTACAAAGACAGCCGGATCAATCTCAATATACAAATTCCGCTGAAGATATTTCTGAGGAAACAGAAGGCTACGTTGGTTTTGGTTTGGATGTTACTCGTGGTGGAATATTAGCTTTACTTGTTGAGTCACCAACAATTGGTGAGCGTATCAATCAGGGTGGAATTGTAGGTTATTGTATTATTGCTCTAGGCATTGTTGGTTTGTTTATTGCAATATGGAGATGGCTCGCCTTGACCAAGGATAGCAAGAATGTGACAGCACAATTATCCCGAGGTACACCTTCAATGGACAATCCTCTAGGAAGAGTTCTTTCTGCCTATGATGAAGCAAAATCAGCAGATACCGAAACTGTTGAGCTGAAGTTAAGTGAGGCTGCACTAAAAGAGATGCCTGACCTTACAAAGGGGCTGCTCTTTATAAAAGTAATTGCTGCAGTTGCACCACTTATGGGTTTATTAGGAACAGTAACAGGAATGATAAAAACCTTCCAAGTAATCACCCTTTATGGTGCTGGAGATCCAAAATTAATGGCTGGCGGTATATCACAAGCACTAATGACTACAGTGCTTGGTCTTTGCGTTGCCATACCAATGGTACTTCTACACACGCTTGTTAGTGGGCAGAGTCGTAAAATTGTTAATATATTACAATCACAGAGTGCAGGTATCGTTGCTAAGCATTCTGAAAGTAATGATTGATTCAATATTAAGGGGCGGTTATGTATTGGTTAGCTGATTCTTGGGATGCGATAATTGATTTTTTGTATCTTGGCGGCAACGTTCTTAGGTGGATAGCGGTTACAATATTCCTTATGTGGGTATTGATAGTTGAGCGTCTACTTTACTTTCGATCAACTATGTCATTACTTGCTAACGAAATAAAAAATAAATGGGAAAGTCGTACTGAACGACGTTCGTGGCATGCCCATCAGATTAGAGAAGGCATGATCTCTCAGTTCTCAATGTCAACAAATGAATTTATCCCTATGATTCAGACATTAGTTGCATTATGTCCTTTATTAGGGCTTTTGGGTACTGTAACTGGGATGATCAAGGTCTTTGAAGTCATGGCTGTGTCTGGATCAGGAAATGTAAGAGCAATGGCAGCAGGAGTTTCTCAAGCAACAGTGCCAACTATGGCAGGTATGGTTGGAGCTTTATCTGGTGTATTGTTAGTTACTCTGTTAACTCGAAGGGCTGCACGAGAAGTTGAGTTTTTAGAAGACTCACTTACAATGGATCATTAATAAAGGTAAAAATATGCGTAAACAAAATCTTGGGCAAGAAGAAGAAGAAAATGAGATTAATCTAACACCCATGCTTGATGTAGTGTTTATTATGTTAATTTTCTTTATTGTTACCGCTTCATTTATTAAGGAAGCTGGTATTGATGTAAATCGACCTGACGCACCAACTTCAGAAAGAGTGGAAGATGCAAATATATTAATCGCGATTAGCCCAAATGATGAAATATGGATCGATAGACGTCTAATTGATCCAAGGGCGGTTAGAGCTAATATCGAAAGAATGCATGCAGAAAACCCCAAAGGTTCGGTAGTTATTCAGGCTGATAAGAAATCAACTAATGAGATGCTGGTGGTGGTTATGGATGCAGCCAGACAAGCAGGTGTATATAACGTTTCCATTGCGGCAAATAATGATTAAGTAGAGGTCGAATTAAATGTATAAAAGGTATATTTATTCAATCATTGTTGGTACAAGTGTCACCGTTGGATTGCTCTTTATCATGCAATTACTCATTGCTTCAGGAAAAAGCGCATTGACTGAACCAAGAGCGCGCCACCTTTTGGAATTTGTTCGTGTGAGACGAAACGAGAATATTAATACACAAGATCTTACTCCTGAAAAACCACCGAAACCTCCCGAAGTTCCTCAAGAAATGCCTCCGCAGGACATGGACAGTATAGACCCGAATGCACCAACTATTGCTATCCCTCCACCCACTGTTAACAATAACCTTAATATAGGTGGCCCTGGAGGAATGAACATTGCGGAAGGTGATTATTTGCCAATAGTGAGAGTTGCGCCAATATACCCAGCACGTGCTTTATCAAGAAATTTAGAAGGTTATTGTGATATGAGTTTCACAGTTACTCCAGCTGGAACAGTAATAGAACCTTTTGCTGAGTTTTGCACCAGTTCACTTTTTGAGCGATCTTCAGCTAGGGCGGTTACAAAATTTAAGTATAAGCCTAGAGTAGTTGATGGTGTACCTCAGACTGTACCAGGAGTTCGTACAAGAATTACTTTTAAGATCGAAGATTAAAGATTTTAAACTGTTTGTTAAAAAGATTAAGGAATTAAAATGAAAGTGATTAAAAACTTAATAAATTTTGTCTTTACTATATCGCTTGCGGTATCTGTATTATCATCAACTGCTGCATCAGCTCAAACAGTTCCAAGTAGCGCTCAATCAGAGATGGATCGAATACAGTCAGGCGAAGAATCAGAAAGAGATCGAAGAGATAGGACACGAACAAAAAAATCACAAGCAGTCAGCAAGAGTGTTTATGAGAGGATAACTCGAGCTCAGGAAATGATGGAAGCAGAGGACAATGATGGTGCACTGAAAATATTATCGTCTTTGAGGGCGAGCTCAAAAATATCTGAATATGAACTCCAAAACGTACTGAACTATATTGGTTTTGTTTATTACAATATGGAAGATTTTCCAAGAGCAATGAAAGCTTATGAGGAGATGTTGAGAATTCCTTCATTAGAAGAGCAAATGAGAAAAACTACAATTTATACGCTTGCTCAATTGAATACAATGGAGGAAAACTACAGAAAGTCTATATCCCTTATTGAGCAATATTTCAGACTAGAAGTGAACCCACCACCTTCAGCTCACATCTTGTACGCACAAAATTTATATCAATTGGAAAGATATAAAGAAATGATAAAACCCATTGAAACTGCAATGACAAATGATATAAGAAGACAAAAAGCAGCTAGATTGGCTGCCTTAGAAAAAGCACAAGAAGACCTAAAAAAAGCCAGAGGTGAAGAAGAGATAGCTTTAGCTACATCAGCATTAACAAAAGCAACAGAGCGTGCAAATACAGAACCGGTAATAAAAGAAAATTGGTATACATTATTAAATTTTGCATATTTTCAGCAGGAAAATTTTAGCAAAGTAAGAGATATACAAAAAATATTATTAGTGCATTATCCAAAAAAGCGATATTGGTTCTCTTTGGCAGGGGCATTTACGGAATTAGGTGAAGACGAAAAATTAATTTACGCTTATGATGCGGCACACACGCAAGGAATGCTTGAGAAATCAACTGAATTCGTGACGATGGCTCAGTTATATATGCAGGCAGAAGTACCTTATAAAGCTGCAACATTGCTTGAAGAGGAAATCAAAAATAAACGGGTTGACAAAAATGCCAAGAATTACAGATTGTTGTCACAGGCATATACATTGGCAGCTGAAGACGACAAAGCAATTCCAGCCTTAAAATCGGCAGCTAAGCTTTCTGAAGAAGGTGAAATCGATTTAAGGTTGGGGAATGCTTATTTAAATCTCGCGATGTATGGAGAATGTGTAAAAGCCGTTCGATCAGCACTAAAAAAAGGAAAAATAAAAAGTCCTGATAGAGCTCAAATTTCACTAGGCATGTGTTTGTATAACGAAAAAGAATATGATGACGCAATAAAAGCTTTTAAAGCAGCAGCTAAAACGAAGCGTTCGAAAAGAATTTCAGGGCAGTGGGTTACTGTTATTGAAAGTGAAATTGAGAGGAATCGACAAATAAAACTTGCTGAAGCAGCTGCTAAGAAGCAATTAGAAGCTTTAGCGAAAAGACGTCAGCAAACCTCAAGAATTTGATTGATAAAACATTTATCTTCAAGAAAAGCTTCTGATATAACCAATACTTTAAAGGACGGTTTGTATTTGTATTTCTGGCAAACTTTATAGTTGCATGCCCAAAATAATCTATATCACACAAGAAAAAAGCAAACATGAAATCGATGTAGATAACGGTTATACGGTTATGGAAGGCGCGGTTAATAATGATATCGATGGCATACCTGCTGAATGTGGCGGTGCTTGTGCTTGTGCAACATGTCACGCTTATATTGATCCTTCTTGGTTAGATAAAATTCCTGAAATGGATGATATGGAAGACAGTATGTTAGATGCTGCATTCGAAAGAAAAGATAACAGTAGACTAACATGCCAAATTGAAGTATCAGACGAACTGGATGGATTGATTGTTAAGATAGCTGAAAATGAGTATTAAATTAAGGAAGCATGCGTGAAAATAAAGCCTGGCGATATTATGCCTGATGGTATTTTTTCGGTAATGAAAAACGACCAGCCAGCTTCATTAACTGCAAAACAATTATTTAGTAATAAAAAAGTTGTATTATTTGCAGTCCCAGGCGCTTTTACACCTGGATGTTCAAATAATCATTTGCCTAGTTACCTTGAGAATGCTAAGGCAATTTTTTCAAAAGGTATTGATACTATTGCCTGCTTATCTGTAAATGATATTTTTGTCATGAGCGCTTGGGCGAAAGATAAAGTCACAGGCGATAATATCTTGATGTTAGCTGATGGAAATTGTGATTATACTAAATCAATTGGCTTGGAAATGGATAGCAGTGATTTTGGTATGGGAATGCGCAGTCGACGTTATGCATTGATTATTGAAAATACTACCGTTAAAGAGCTTTTACTCGATAAACCAGGTGAAATCAATCTTAGTATGGCACAATCAGTCTTAGCTAAACTTTAATTCAATTGTTGTTAAGAGCTGACTGAAGTTCGGGTACAATCTTAAATAGGTCACCGACAAGACCAATATCCGCCACCTCGAAGATTGGCGCATCACCGTCTTTATTAATTGCTACAATTGTACCAGCATCTTTTATACCTGTTAGATGTTGGATTGCACCGGATATGCCTATAGCGATATATAGATCTGGAGCAATTATTTTTCCAGTTTGTCCGACTTGCATTTCATTTGGAACGTAACCTGCATCAACTGCGGCACGGGAAGCACCAGCCCCAGCATTCAAGGCATCGGCTAGATCATAGATAATTTTGAAATTTTCAGAACTACCTAAAGCTCTTCCCCCGGAAACAACTTTTTTTGCAGTTTGCAAATCCGGTCTATCAGATTTTCCTGACTGAATAGATTTGAATCTTGTGTGTGTTGGTAATTTCGTTTCTACTGTTATCTTTTTTATTGGAGCTTGATTGTTTTTCTCAGCAGTATTAAATGATGCTGTTCTTATTGTCGCAATTACTTTTTCAGATTGTGAAGCTTCAATTGTAATAATTGCATTACCAGCATATATCGGTCGTTTAAATTTATATGGTTCAATGACCTCCATTATATCGCTTATTTGGTTGACATCAAAGCAAGCAGCTATTCGAGGCATAAGATCTTTACCAAAAGTGGTAGATGGTCCAAATATGTGAGTGTAGTTATCTGCAATAGATTGAATTTGTGGGGCAATTACAGCAGCAATTTGATAATTGTTTGCTTCGTTTTCAATTTCAATGACAGTGTTTACATTGTCAATCTTGGATGCTGTTTCTGCTAGATGTGAAGTATTTCCATATAGAATAACAATGTCAATTTCACTATTTTTGATTTTGTTAGCACAGCTGACGCATTTGTATGTACTGTCATTTAGTTTTTGCCCATCATGTTCAGCGATTATTAGGATTTTATTCATTAAACTAGGCCTTTGTTTTTTAGCTCTACAACTAATTCGGTAACATCATTAACCAAAATTCCTTTTTTTCTTTGTTCTGGTTGTTCTGTGAGTAGTGTATTGTTTGTGTTTTTCTGGCTAACATTTAGCTCATCAATAGTTATTATTTTAAGAGGCTTTTGTTTAGCTTTCATGATATCTGGTAATTTTACATATCGTGGTTCGTTTAACCTTAAATCTGCAGTGACAACTGCAGGTAAGTCGATCTCAATAGTTTCCAGACCTGAATCTATTTCTCTAGTTACTTCAGCTATATCGCCATTAAGGGTAACTTTTGAAGCAAAGGTTGCTTGAGGCCGATCCCATATGGCTGCAAGCATTTGCCCAACTTGATTATTGTCATTATCAATGGCTTGTTTTCCCAAAAAAACAAGCAACGGTTGTTCTCGAGTAACAATTTCATAAAATAGTTTGCTTATAGTAAGAGGCTCTAAAATACTGTTTGTTTCAATAAGGATTGCTCTATCTGCTCCCATTGCTAACCCTGTTCGTAATTGTTGTTGAGAGTCGTTGGTCCCAATTGAAGTAACAATTACTTCATCAGCATTACCGCTTTCTTTAATTCTTAGAGCCTCTTCAAGGGCGATTTCGTCGAACGGATTAATACTCATCTTGACGCCGTCTGTTTCGACTCCGTTGCCATCAGAACGAACTCTAACTCGGACGTTGTAATCTATGACTCTTTTGAGTCCTACGATTATTTTTTTCACTTCTTTTCCTTGTAAATTCTATAAAAACGTATTGTGTATGAGAGTATACTTAGGTACAAGAGATTAGACATTATTTATTGTTAATTTTTGAAAAAACATGCAAAGAAAAAATATTTTGATTTCTGCTGAAGACTTAAATAAAAAAATAGATAATCCCGATGTGCGTGTTATAGATACCCGTTTCTCATTATTTGATCCAGAAGAAGGAAAAAAATTATACAATTATAAACATATCCCTAATGCTATATACGCCAACCTAGATCAAGACTTAGCGGGTAAAATAACAAAATCATCTGGCCGTCATCCTCTACCTGATATTAATAAGCTATCTAAATTATTTGCGTTATGGGGTATCTCTAATGGCACACATATTATTGTTTACGATGCATTCAATAGTGCTATTGCTGCAAGATTGTGGTGGCTTCTTAGATGGTTAGGTCATAAAAAAGTTTCTGTTTTAAATGGAGGATTTACAGCATGGCAAGAACTTAACTATAAGACTGATAATATTGCTCCCAGCTTTACTAAAGGAAATTTTGAAGGAAAAGCTAATCACAAACTTATTTGGAAAACTAATATGATAAGTGACTGGCTACAAAAAAAAATACCATACATTTTGGTTGATGCAAGGGAAAGAGAGAGATTTAAAGGTATTAAAGAGCCTATTGATAAAGTTGCAGGCCACATACCCAATGCGATTAATATACCTTTTACAGATTTTATTAATAAAAATGGCACATGGAAATCTCTTGAAGTAATAAATAAAATATGGAACAAAACTCAAATCAACCCACATGACGAATGGGGAGTGATGTGTGGTTCTGGTGTAACAGCTTGTCATCTTGCGATATCAGCATTGTTGGTAGGAATGAAGGAACCATCGTTGTATGTTGGCTCATGGAGTGAGTGGATTGTGCGGAAGACGCGACCCATTACTACAAATGAATAAGAAAAAACTACTTAATGGTGTGCGTATTCTGGATTTGAGTCGAATACTCGCTGGACCATGGGCGACTCAATTATTAGCAGACTATGGTGCTGAAGTGATTAAAGTTGAGCGACCCAATCAAGGTGATGATACACGAAATTGGGGGCCACCTTGGAAAGTAAATCAATTGAATAAACAAGGAAGAGATGCCGCTTATTTTTTCTCAACAAATAGAAATAAACGTTCATTAACTTGTGACTTTTCTACACAAGAGGGTGCAGCGATCGTAAAAGACTTGGTGAAA
>JAYZHY010000007.1:0-6261 GCA_036166115.1 Pseudomonadota bacterium
AAAATCAGCCTATTCTTTTGTTGTTGCTCAGTGATTAATTGAGTAATTGTGTGTGATTTAGGGTCAAATAAATCGTATTTTGAACCCATATCTAGCTCTTCAAAATTTTCATCATCAAAGAGAACTATGGTTAAATCTATAGTATTGCCCTTACTGTGACCAGATTTAGATGCAATATAAGGCCCCAAGAGATCCGCCTTATCGATACGTGGGTAATACACTGCTTTTGTTGATTGATCTTTGGTGTTTCTTGTCCATAAGATAAATTGATCAACTGCGCGTTGAGGGCGATAACAATCGTACATTTTCAAACGCATATTTTTCTTGAGCAATTCTGCTTGAATTTTTTTTAATGATAAAGCCGCCTCTTTTCTTAAATAACACTTATTGGCAAGGTACCCATTGACGTTGTTTCCCGTAAAATTATTTTCACCAAAGTAGCGTGCATCAATAACTACCTCTTTAATATACTCACCTACATCGACGAAATCTTCAGGGATATTACGTTGACTCAATGGAGCAACAGTTGAGATCGAACAACCAATAATTGTTTGTGAAATTAAGACTAAAAACAATATCTTATGCATACTCAACCCCATACACTCGAATTGTATACCAACTCTCCTGACGAGCTGATCAAACTGGGATCACGATCTCTGGCAAGCAAGAAAGGTCCATCTAAATCTATAAAATCAGCATCTTCAGCTAGTAATAATGCGGGCGCCATGGACAATGAAGTGGATACCATACACCCTATCATGAGTCCTAGCCTCAGCTCTTTCGCCATGTCTCTACAATTCAATGCCTCAGTTAAACCTCCAGTTTTATCTAACTTTAGATTGACATAATCATAAAGCCCAACCAAACGCTCAATATCCTCAGTCGTATGACAAGATTCATCAGCACAAATAGGAACCAAATGTTGAAAATCCCCCAAACAATTTTCTTTGTCTGAAGGCAGCGGCTGTTCGACAAGATCAACATTCATTTCAAGCAATTGCTCTTGCCAGGACCTTAATTTCTCCTCACACCAAGCTTCATTAGCATCAACGATGATCTTCGTCTTTGGTGCGACTTGTCGAACAGCTGCAATCGACTCTAAAACATTTTCTGAACCCAATTTAAGTTTAAGCACATCACATTTACCATAATTCAATGCTTCTTCTGCCATTTTATCCGGACTGCTTAAACTAACCGTTAAAGCGGTATGAATGATCTTTGGTTTGTTTTGATTGACAATTTCCCAAGGAGATATTCCATTTAATTTAGATTCTAAATCCCACAATGCACAATCAATTGCATTTCTAGCGGCTCCTGGAGGAAGAATATTAAGAAGATTGCTACGATCAGACCCTTGTTCGATATCTCCTCTTACTGCATTTATCTGACTGATAACGCTGTCAATGGATTCCCCGTACCTCGCATAAGGGACCGCTTCTCCTTTTCCTTTGTGATGATTTTGTTTTATTTCTAGATAAATTATTTCTGCAGAAGTCTTCGTTCCTCTTGAAATAGAAAATGATTTTTTTAAAGGCCAAGATTCATGTTGAAAGGAAATTTCTCTTAACATTATTATCTTTCCAACATTTGATTGACTAAATCTGTAACTCCATCCTTTAGAGGGTCAAAAACTAACAATCCACTCTCTGTGGATAATTGTTCAAACAAAGACAGGCGACCCTCCTTGCCAATCAAGGAAGAATTAACTGCAATACCAATAAATTTTGCTTCAGGATTTACCAATTTCACTGCATCTAAATTCACTCGAATACATTCTGCAATAGAGGGTAATGGTACATGCGACAAACCTCGCATATGAGTTCGTGTTGGCTCGTGGCATAAAACCAGGTCTGTTGGTTGTGCACCATGTAACAAACCGAGACTGACTCCTGCAAAGGATGGATGAAAAAGTGAGCCTTGCCCCTCAATAATATCCCAATGCTGATCATCATTACTTGGGCAAAGTTGCTCAATCGCACCACTAATAAAATCAGCAACCACCGCATCAATCGGTACGCCGCTACCACTAATTAGAATGCCTGTTTGACCGGTTGCACGAAAGTGAACGGGAATATTTCTATTTTTTAATTCCTGCTCTATCGCTAAGGCAGTATACATTTTTCCAACTGAACAATCGGTTCCGACGGTCAACAACCTTTTCCCTTTACGCAACTTTGAATTGGCAATCGGGAACGGTCCTTTTGGCAACCTTGCCTCATGCAAGGATACCTCGTTTTCTTTGGCGACCTCTTTTAATCTTGGAACACTATCTAAAAGTTGATGCAAACCGGATGCAATGTCCAAACCCTTTGTTGCGGCTTTAATTAATGTTTCGTGCCACGATTCGGAAATCCCTCCTCCTCGATTTGCCACTCCCACAACTAAAGTCCTAGCACCTTTTTTCACTGCCTCATCAAGCGTTAACAAAGGTAAATCTAAGGATGCTTGGCAACCGTCTAATTGAATCTGACCAACACAATCTTGCAAACACCAATCGGCTATGCCAAAAGCAACTTTTGCTGCCAAGTCATCTTCAACATCACCCAAAAATAAAACGTATGGTTTTTTTAATTTCACTGTTGATATTCACGCATATTCAAACTTTATCGTCCATGAATTCTGAAACAAGAACCCCACAAAGTGGGGCAATGTAATGGCGCGCCCGGAAGGATTCGAACCTCCGACCGCCTGGTTCGTAGCCAGGTACTCTATCCAGCTGAGCTACGGGCGCTTTTGCATATTCTACAATTGGATTATATTAATAGAACAAGAAAATTACTATTATTGAATAAGCCAAAAAAATTTTAGATTAATAGAGAAAAGTGAATTGAAGTTCAAACAAACAATCACATCAATTATCAGCAACCTAATTACCAGTCTTGCTCTACGAGATATTAGAAGACGATATTTTGAATTACGAAGAAACCTCTTAGGTCAAGATCATGATATACACTTCTTCTTCCAGATGGATGACCCATACAGTTATCTTGCCTCACAAGCACTAGAAAAACTCATGCATTCTTACAATATTAATATTCATTTACACCCGGTCGGTGAACCTGACAATAATGCAGTACCTGAGAGAAATGCCTTGATTGATTTTTCCATTAAAGATGCTATAAAAATAGCGCATTACCATCATTTAGACTTTAAAAATAATTACAAACTTCCATCACTCTCAAAAAGATTAATTGCACTCCGCGCTCTTTGTTTTTCGAAGAACCGTATTGCTGATGCTCAGAACATAGCTAGGAAGTTATGGAGCGATGATGAAGATGCGTTATTAGCAATGCCGCTTGCCTCGGAAAAGAGTGCTTTAGAAACGCTAGAGAACAGTTCTACATACAGAAAGAAATTAGGTCACTATCTCAGTGGGATGTTTTATTACAACGGAGAATGGTATTGGGGGGTTGATCGACTTCCCTATCTAGAAGATCGATTGATAAAACTTAACTTAAGAAAGAACCAATCTGCCCCAATCTCAGTTTTCAAAAAAAATGCCAAGCCCAATCTCAAAAAGGATTTAACACATCTTACTGCTGAGTGCTTTATTTCAATCCGCAGTCCATATAGTTATCTTGCTCTTCCTGAAATATTAGGTCTTTCAAAGATGTACAGAATTAACACAAAGATTCGCCCTGTGATGCCTATGGTCATGAGGGGCCTAGAAGTTCCGCGAGTTAAAGCTCTTTATATTGTTAAAGATGCAAAACGTGAATCGCATCGAATCAATGTGCCTTTTGGAAAGATCAATGATCCATTAGGTCAAGCAGTGCTAAGAGGTTATTCACTTTATCCTTATTCAAAGACCAAAAAAAAAGATGGTGAATATCTACTAGAATTTTGTCGCCTCGCCTGGTCCCAAGGAAAAGACATGAGTCTTGAAGAAAATTTGAGAACTGCAATAGAAAATGCTTCGCTTGATTGGAAGGAAGCAAAACAATATCTCGACCATGATGATTGGCAAGAAGAGCTGGAACTCAATCGTCTGCAACTCATAAAATCAGGATTATGGGGGGTACCCAGTTTCCGTTTAACTGATAATGACAATAAGGAGTTATTTTCAACTTGGGGTAGAGATAGAATTTGGCTACTGACGCATGAATTACAACATTACTCAAAACCAAAAGATCAAGGAGATTAGCAATGAGAAACACAATATCAACAATCATCATGATTTGTCTGGTCATGATTACTGTGAAATTATATACCCCAGAGGTCAACGCAAAAGTAGCAGGCATGAATGGATACGATTTATCCCAAGATTATGATTTCAGGCAAGCCGTGGGAATAATAGTGGAAGACTGTGAAATAAAAGAAGATTATATTGACTGTTAATTAATGAACGCAAACAAACACATCAAGAAAGAAATCAAGCATAGCCACAAAGCGCAATACTCTGTGGTAAGTCTTATATTAATCGTTTCAATATTATTTGGTTGCGAAAATAACAATCTATCCAGCAAGAATCAACATACTGATAGAAATAATTCTAATGATCGACCTAATATTCTATTAATTCTTGCTGATGATCTAGGTTACACGGATGTTGGATTTTTTGGCGGAGAAATTGCAACCCCAAATTTGGATGCGCTAGCCAATGATGGAATAAAACTCACAAATTTTCATGTGGCACCGATGTGTTTTGCAACAAGAGCTATGCTGATGTCTGGCATGACTCACCCCGAATCCGGAGCCCATAAACATAACGATGCAATCGCTAACAATATATCGATACTCCCTGAACGATTAGTCAACAATGGCTATCACACATACATGGCAGGAAAATGGAACTTAGGAGTTCAGGCTCACCAAGGTCCTTCAGTACGAGGTTTTGAGTCATCGTACGCATTGCTACCGCCTGCTGACAATCATTTAGGGTACAGTAACTTCAAAGATACAAAAGAATATGCGGCTTATCGTGAGAATGGTGAAGCAATTGCAATGCTTCCTAAAGATTGGTTTTCTTCAGAGTTATTTACCGACAAGTTAATTGAATACATAGATAACAAAAAAGATGACCAAAAACCTTGGTTTGGTTACCTGGCATTCACAGCACCGCATCTTCCATTACAAGCACCCGATGAATGGATCAATAAATATGCAGGAAAATATAACCTCGGATATGATGCAATCAGAGAAATTAGAAATAAAAATGCAAACACTCTCAAGATCTTTCCTGAAAATTTGTCATTAGAAAAATATGTGGGCAAAGCAGAAAATTGGGAAAATCTTTCTTTAGAAGACAGACATATTTCATCTCGCGCCATGGAAATATATGCTGCCATGGTGGAGAACATGGATTTTCATATTGGGAGACTCATCCAATATTTGGACAACGAATCTCTGTTAGAAAATACTCTGATAATCTTCATGTCTGATAACGGCGCTGCAGGCAGTGACTCTAGTTGGCGACCTAAACTTATACCCCGAAGTGACTGGGACAACAGTTTGCCTAATATGGGTAGAGAAGGTTCCTGGACGGCATACGGTCGAGGCTGGGCTGAAGCGGCAACCGCACCCTACAAAGACATAAAAGGATCACTGCACTCAGGTGGAACGTTATCTCCTACATTCTTTTGGCATAGATCTATTAAAAATAAAGACAATTATAATCGCAGTTATTTAACTGTCATGGATATCCTGCCTACTCTTATGGATGCTACTCAAATAAACATCAATGATGAAAAATCAATGTTTGCATCAGCTCCTATACGAGGACGTTCCTTCTGGAAACTGATACAAGGTGACAATGATGCAGAGATTGACCGAATCAGAGCGATCCCATGGATGACTTCTGAAAAAAAACAAGCTTTAGTTCGTTGGCCATGGAAAATTATCCGAAATCATGATGATGACCCAACCAAAGATATCAATATTGAAAATAATAAATGGTTACTCTTTAATCTTAAGAATGACCCAGGTGAAACAAATAACGTATCTGATGAATACCCAGAGATTAAGCTAGAACTATTAGCCGCATGGATCAATGTATAAACCAATTATGAAGAAGAAATTAATATTTTCCTTGCTCGCTAGTCTCGTGGTAGGGGCATGTACTTATAATACGTCTGTTACTAATACTCCGAGAAACACTAACCCAAGTATTGATCAGCGCTCATATAAACTTGGTAATATCGGTGCTTTTGGTGAGATGGTAAATGTAGGCATCAAGAAATTAGCTCTTAGTGCTGCATTACCACCTGAAGAAATGGACGCACTGATAGAGGAAGCAGCGCGTGTAGCAAAACGCAATAACGT
>JAYZHY010000008.1:0-6090 GCA_036166115.1 Pseudomonadota bacterium
GATACCAGAAAGATAAGCGTCCTCTCTTCCTTTGCTAATTTTTCTAATTTTGCTTTCCTTTGATCTCGTTTTGAAGGCAAAAAACCTTCAAAAACAAAACGATCGCTTGGTAAGCCTGACACAGATATAGCCGAAACGATTGAACTTGGTCCGGGTACTGGAGAAACTGTAATTCCATTTTCATGCGCCAATGACACCAATCTGTAACCAGGATCATTTATACAAGGAGTACCTGCATCACTAATGAGGGCGATTGAATCTCCGTTTTGTATTCTTTTAATTAACCTTTTAGCCACTTTCAATTCATTGTGCTCATGAAATGAAACCATTTGTTTCTTAACGTTATAAGAAGAAAGGAGATTAGAAGAATTACGCGTATCCTCCGCTGCAATACAATGAACCTCATTGAAAATCTCTATGCATCGTTTCGAGATATCACCTTTATTACCAATGGGCGTGGCAACAACATACAATTTACCGGTTTCTAATTTTCTTACCAAGATTTAAACAACTTTCATTGAAATTTTTTTTAATTAGCATAAGAATAACCTAATGACTTGTAACTTTATACGAATACAGAAAATTTTGAAAAATAAAATCATCACCTCAATTCTCTTTAGCATATTTTCTAGTTGTTTTTTGTTTGGATGTGCTCCTTCAATTGTTAAAAATAACCAGAACAATCAAACAGACTCGATAACCTTACCCACAATGAGGAATGATCAACTAGAATCACCTACATTTAATCTAAAGCGTTTTCCTGATCAAGTAGCTCTATTATTACCCTTAAGCGGCATATACAAAAGAGAGGGGGAGTCTATTCTAAACGGCTTCCTAAGTGCTCATTATTCGTTAAATAAAGACAACCAAGGCATAAATAATATCAATGTCTACGATACTCAAAAATACAATAATATTGAAGAAGCTTACGACTTGGCAGTTCAAGAAGGGGCAAAGTTTATTGTCGGACCGCTGTTGCAAGAGTCAGTAAATGCATTATCCGCTAAAATCGCTTTTAGCACACCGGTTTTGTCATTGAATTCAATTGACAATGATAATCCAATAATAGGCATGTATCAGTTTTCATTATCCTCAATAGATGAAGTAATCTCTACATCAAATAAAGTCATAAGTGACCAAAATAAGTATGGCATTATTATTATGCCTGACAATGAATTGGGCCATCAATTAAGAGAAATATACACCAACACATTTCAGTCTATGGGTGGATCAATTATCCATCACCAATCTTACAATCCAGAAAATCAAGATTTCTCAGCAGAGTTGAAAGAGTTACTAAGCATCTCAAATAGTGAAAAAAGATACAGAAGACTCTCGGCAAACTTAAACGAGTATCTTGCGTATAACCCTCGCAGAAGACAGGATATTGATTTTATTTTTTTACTAGCAACCGATACCACTAACGCGAAACTTTTAAAATCACAATTAAATTATCATCTATCTGGTGATAAACCGATACCTGTGTATTCAACTTCAAATATATTTTCGTTTAATACAGACTTAAATGACTTAAACGGAATCATCTTTACAGATGCACCTTGGGTAATTGATCAACAAGCCTGGCTGGCAGATTTACCTTCAATATTAAGAAAGTATTGGCCAGGTGATGCTATTCAAAGTAGGCAAAATGCTATGGGTTATGATGCTTATTTCTTAGTTTCAGAATTAAATACAATCAAATCAAATAATTTTCAAGAATTAAATGGAGCAACTGGACAGCTTTATATGACAGATAATGGAAAGATAAGAAGAAGATTAGCTTGGGCAAAATTAGTTAACGGCACATTGCAAATCCATGAAGAAAATAACGTAATTGAGCAATAAAGCTACTCCACCAATTTTAGATGAGGTGCTTTCTGTGGTTTCTCCTTTGGAGGATGACTCTTAATGCCATCAGAGAATATCATCCCTTCACCTGTCTCTTTTGCATATATATTCAAAACAGCATCACAAGGAATAAAAACGTTTATCGATTTCCCATCAAATCTGGCATCAAAGGTTATCGACTCTGTTTCCAGTTTTAGGTTGTTGAGAGCGGAATAACTGATATTGAGGGTCATTCTCCCATCTTGAATATATTCATTAGGAACTATAACTCCGGATACCGAAGCATCAATTAAGATATATGGTGTATATTTATTATCTGTAATCCAGTCATACATGGCCCTAATAAAATATGGTCTCTTCGAAGTAACAAAATGTTGCATAAGAATAATTTTGTAAATTGGTGCTTAGAGCCTCATTTCTTGCTCGAGTTCACTCAGACTGGATTGAAATGATGGGCGATCAAAAACTCTGTCCATATATTTATTAAGTGCACGCACATTTACGCCTAAGTCTATGCCATAAATCGGCAATCTCCATAATATAGGCGCAATTGTACAATCCACCAGAGAAAAATCATCGCTGATAAAATATGATTTAACTGAAAAGAGATCGATGGCGGCCAGTATACTTTCACGCAACATTTTCTTTGGTTTCATTGCTAATTTACCTTCACTTTCTGCTGCGAAATCTTCAACCAGTGAATACCAATCACTTTCTATCCTATACAAAGCCATTCTAAATTGAGCACGAAGAACTGGATCTACTGGCATTAAAGGGGGATGAGGAAAACGCTCATCTAGATATTCAATAATTACTCTCGAGTCATACAAAACCAAGTCTCTATCGATTAAAGTAGGTAGCGTATGATAAGGGTTAACATCCATCAGGTCTTCTGGTAGTTCAGGTCCTTTTACACTGGAAATATCTATATTAATATTCTTTTCGGCCAGGACAATTCTTGTCCGATGACTGTGGATACAGGTCGGAGCTGAGAATAAATTCATGATTGATCTTCTATTTGCAATTACAGACATCAATAAACCTTTATTTTATAAATTGTTATAAATAAACAGTTTGTTACCTTACTTTACATCCTTCCATATCTCTTTCTTTAGTAAATACGCTAATACCAAGAAGAATGCCAAAAATAACAGAACCTTTATCCCCAATGCTTGTCTTTTATTTTTTATTGGTTCGCTAATATACTCTAAAAAATTGACTGTATCACGCAGAAAAGAATCGAAATCTTTCTGTGACATCTTACCAGGAATGATTATTTCTAGATGTGCTGACCCATGCCCATCATCTTTATAACTTTGATGACCTTGTAGCTCCCAAAGGACATTTGGCATACTTGTTCCCGCCAAAACAACATTATCTACTCCTGTTGGACTCATATCATCCAGATAAAAACTCTTTAAAAAAGTAAATATATAATCTGTCCCTTTGGCTCTAGCCATTAACGAAAGATCTGGAGGTGCCTGACCAAACCATCCAGCAGCATCAACTTGAGGCATCGAAGCATTGATTGTTTCGAATGTTTGTTCAGCGTTAAACATAAGAAATTGCTTTAATTGCGACTCAGTTAGCCCAAGGTCAGCACCAATTACCTCAAAACGAATATATTCTGCCGAATGGCATCCTGAACAATAATTCATAAAATTTCTTGCACCTTGCTGGAGAGATTTTATATCTTTTGAATCATTATTTGCTGCCTCCAAAGCTTTAGTATCAGCAGCATAAGAATTTATAGTAATCACAAAAAAGGAAACAATAAAAATTAGTGTTTGTTTATAATTTATCATGACTCAAGTTACTCTATCTGGAACAGGTTTTGTTTTATCAATAACCGTGTAATAAGGCATCAAAACAAAGAAGGCAAAATAAAGAATAGTGAAAAATCTTGCCATTGTTACATACATACCTTCAGCAGGAAGAACGCCAAGAACTCCGAGTGCAATAAAACTTATTACAAAAATTGTCAAGAAAGATTTATAGATCCAGCCACGATAGCGTATTGATTTGACTTTGGATCGATCAAGCCATGGAAGAAACAATGGAATAATAACAGCAATTCCAAATAAAATGGCGCCTAACAGTTTATCTGGTATTGCTCTGAGTATTGCGTAGTAAGGAGTGAAGTACCAAGCAGAAACAATGTGCTCTGGGGTCGCCATTGGATTTGCTTTCTCAAAATTGGCATGCTCTAAGAAGTATCCACCCATTTCAGGAGCAAAAAACATAACCGCCGAAAAGATCATCAAAAACACAATGATTGCCACAAGATCCTTACTTGTATGATAGGGGTGAAAAGCAACTCCATCGATTGGAATGCCATTTCTATCCTTATAATTCTTAATCTCTATCCCATCCGGATTATTTGAACCAACCTCATGCAATGCCAATATATGAACGAAAATTAACGCTATTAATGCCAAAGGCAAGGCAATTACATGCAAAGCAAAGAAACGATTTAATGTAATATCAGAAATTGAATAATCGCCACGAATTATCTCAACTAGAGCCTCTCCAACAAAAGGAATTGCTCCAAATATCGAAATAATTACTTGAGCACCCCAATAAGACATCTGACCCCATGGCAATAGATATCCTGCAAACGCCTCTGCCATTAGGACGATAAAGATTAGCATTCCTATGATCCAAATGAGCTCTCTTGGTTTTTTATATGACCCATATAACATTGCCCGAAACATATGCAAATAAACCACAATAAAGAAAAACGAGGCCCCCGTTGAATGCATATAACGTATCAACCAACCCCATTCAACATCTCTCATAATATATTCCACAGAGGAAAATGCTTCGGCCGCTGATGGCTTGTAGTTCATTGTCAGAAATATGCCTGTAAATAATTGAATCACTAAAACAACCATTGCTAGCACGCCAAATACATACCAAAAATTAAAATTCTTAGATGCGTAATACTCGGTTATATGCTCCCTCATCATTTCTGTATAAGGAAAACGCTCGTCAATCCAAGTTATGAATTTTCCGCGAGATTCTATTTGTTTCTTTTGTTCGCTGATCATCAAACAGTTCCTAAATCAATACCAATGGTAATTACATTTGATTGAGTGAAGCTGTATGGAGGCACTTTTAAATTAGTTGGCGCGGGAACACCCTTATAAACTCTTCCTGATAGATCAAATTTTGAACCGTGACATGGACAAAAAAAGCCGCCAAACCAATCTGTAGATGGTGTAACTTCAAATTGTGGTAAAGGAGCACACCCTAAATGCGTACAAGATCCTTCAACTACAAGGAATTCAGGATTTAATGAACGATGCTCATTGACTGCATAATTTGGTTGCGATTCTGCATTCAATGAATTCGGATCTCTCAAAAACTCAGTTACTCCCGCAAGCCTTTTTAGCATTTCTTCAGTTCTTCGCAGTACAAAAACTAATCTTCCTCGCCACACAACTCTGATCATCTCTCCAGGCTCAAGTGAAGCCAAAGGTACTTCTACTGGTGCGCCTAGTGCTCGAGCTCTCGCACTTGGTTTTAATGAGGATAAAAAAGGTACGACTGCAAAACCAGTCCCAACAATACCTGTTACTGCAGTTGCTATACTAAGGAAATGACGCTTACCATGATCAATTGTTTCTGACATTTACCGCCCCAAGATATATCAAAAAATCATATTTTCTACCTTAATTAGACAGGAAAATTTTCTCGACCTCTCCTGCGTAAATAAATTCATTTAAATAGTATTTATTCTTTAATAATTAAGGTTAATGTTATTTTTTATTTTTACTAAATAATAGTGATTATTATGCAGATATTATACACGGTGATTATGATAATTGGCTAGACAATATTACATCCGAGGTAAGAAGTTTCAAGAAGTCTCACGTACAATATGTGCTCCCAATTGCTGTAATTTTTCTTCAACTCTCTCGTAACCTCTATCTATATGATATATGCGATCAATTATAGTATCACCGTGTGCTGCAAGTGCCGCAATAATCAATCCAGCCGAGGCTCTTAGATCGGTAGCCATTACTGGAGCAGCTGTTAATTTTCTAACGCCCTTACTAGTGGCAGTATTACCTTTTATTTCAATATCTGCGCCCATTCTATGCAATTCAATTACATGCTGGAAGCGATTCTCAAATATTGTTTCCTTCATTCTGGCTGAGCCATTAGAAATTGAATTAAGAGCACAAAATTGAGCCTGCATATCAGTTGGAAAACCAGGATAAGGTGCAGTCTCAAAAT
>JAYZHY010000009.1:0-2638 GCA_036166115.1 Pseudomonadota bacterium
GCGGCAATCGATACCACAAAAAGACTGAAACCTATTCCAAATAGACCGTTTGAATGGATAAATCCGATTCCTCCTGAGCCAAACATATTCATGAGCATGCTGATTAGGTATAGCACGGCAATACCCATTGTGGCAGAAACTATCATCAATCTGAAATTCTCTGTTGGCTTGATAATGCCAAGCTTGTAAAGCACCAATAAGGACGCAAGTGTGCCCAAGGTTAAGCCAGTTGCTTGGATAACGATGCCCGGGTATTGATATTCAAAAATGGCTGAGATGCCACCTAAGAATAACCCCTCTAGAGCCGCATAAATTGGCGCTGTAATCGGAGACCATGCTTTTTTAAATATTGTGATCAATGCCAGCACGAAACCACCAATAGCACCACCTATTGCGGTTGGCATGACGGCAGCAGGATTGCCTGTCTGAAAGAATAAATTCCATGTGTAGACTGCCGTTAACACGAGTATACCTAGTAAAATACCGGTTTTATTAACGGTGCCTTGGAGAGTCATGGAATGCTCGAGAACTCTGCCTTCACTGCTAAAAGTAGAATCACTTAAAGCCGGGTTACCAGATCGACCAAACATTTGCAAAGCATTGTGTTTTGACATTTTTTATCCCAAATTTTAATAATTACTATATCTAAATTGTAATACTCCTAATGCAAAGCTTCAATATTTATTCATTCATGTTAAATGGAATTAAATATATGTTAGATTAGTATTCGTGTTAATTTTGATTTGTGTCTTACACAATATAGGGTTCTACAATGAATAGAAGAGAGTTTATACAAAATGGTGTTGCAGGAAGTATATTGGCTTCTTCCTCATTCGTTTATGGTGCGTCACCTAAAGACATCATCGTCGTTGATGCCATGGGTGAGATCAGAGATGTGTATACCGAGTCTTTGGTGAAGGAAATGATTGATTCAGGTCTGAATGCCATTACGGTGACTCTCTGTGACCCTAAATCATTCGAATCAGAAGCTTATGAAATGGCAATGCAAGGCATAAAGGAATACGACAAGATCATTAAAGAGAACCCTCAATTCTATTTTAAGGCTAGCGTTTCAGCCGACATAGAAAAAGCCTTTAAGAGCAATAAAATAGCCATGTATTATTTGTTTCAGAACTCAACACAATTTGGTCGAGATTTAAGCAATGTTGATAAGTTTTATGACTTGGGTGTCCGTTCCAGTCAAATTACTTACAATTGGCAAAATTGGGCTGGATCAGGCTGTTACGAAGAAAATGGCTCTGGTTTAACGCGATTCGGTCATGCTTTAGTCGAGAAGATGAATGATATCGGTATGTTAATTGATCTCTCTCATTCTGGAATGAAAACCATGGCGGACACTATTGCGGCTTCTGCTCAACCGATTATCGTGTCTCATACATGTTGCAAGGATTTGTATGATCACAAAAGAAACACAACGGACTCAAATATGCGTGCCACTGCAGAAAAAGGGGGTCTAATCGGAATTACGCAAATGCGACCTTTTATGACTAGAGAGATAAATGATGCGGTGCACTACTATTATCAACATATTGATCATGCCATTAATGTTTGCGGTGTTGAGCACGTTTGCATTGGCAGTGATCGCGACCATCGAAGATTAGTCATGACTCAGGAATATCTTGATGAATTAAAGCGAGAAGAGGGTGAGAATTTTGATCCAACAATGTGGCCATTGTATTTTGAAGAGTTAAATGGTCCAAGAAGGATGGAAACCATTTGGGATGGCTTATCAAAAAGAGGCATACCCGAGTCTACGTTAGAAAAGTTAATGGGTACTAATTTGGTGAGACTCTACGCTTCAATCTATAATTAGTTGAAGCTAAAAAAACGGCAAGGATGGATTCCCAACCTTGCCGTAATTATTGCCTGATTATCCAAGTAATTTATTTTTGGATGTCAGTTTTATTTTTCTGGGTCTCTTTTCTTCTGGAATGATTCTTTCGATTCCAATGTAGAGCATTCCATTTGATAAAGCGGCACCTTTGATAACCATGTCATCAGAAAGTACAAACTTCTTACTAAAGTCTCTGGCAGCAAGACCTTGATGAAGTAGGCCGTTTTCAGCTTCCTTAGATCTATTGCCTTTAATCACGAGATTCTCACCCGCTAATTCAACATCAATGTCTTTTTCCTCGAATCCTGCGACAGCAAGCTCGATAGTATATTGATCGTCTGAGATCTTTCTTATGTTGTAGGGAGGATAGTTGGTTTCTTTTGTTCTTGAATTGGCCAATAACTCCAATGTTCCAAAAGTCCTATCAAATCCGACTGCGAATGGAGAAATATCTCTCCAGATTGTTTCAAATGTTGTATTTACCATTTTCTTTACTCCTTATGTTAAGCAAGTTTTATTTTAATTATGTAAGCCCCTAAGGCACTTACAGTTCAATATATTGGGGTTTATTGATTAAACTCAATAGTATTTGGAATATTTTTATTACATGCCGTAGAATCTATTTTGTTTTAAAATAGAGATCGTTTTATTGGAAACCCATATATTCAAATGTATACGTCGTAACTTGTTGCGTCTTTTTATGCTGTGCTTCATTATTTCTTGTGGCGGCGGCGGTTCCGGGGAAAGTATCGTTTATCTTGCGCCTGTTTATAATGCCGATTA
>JAYZHY010000010.1:0-9270 GCA_036166115.1 Pseudomonadota bacterium
ATGGGTAACATATGGCGCTTTCCTTTTGTAACAGGACAAAATGGTGGCAGTGCTTTCTTGATAATCTATTTGGCATGTGCATTGATGATTGGTTTGCCACTATTAATAACGGAATTATCGGTTGGGAGGCGAGGTAGGAGCAGTGCACCAGGTAGCATAGTTAATGTCGCAAAAGCCAGTGGCGCCTCAAAATCTTGGGGAAAAGTTGGCAGCCTCGGTGTGTTTTGTGCGTTTATCATTCTTTCCTATTACAGCGTAATCTCTGGTTGGACATTGGATTATTTTGTTCGCGCTGTCTCTGGTTCGTTGGAAGGGATTAGTGCCACACGGTCGGTCGAAATGTTCAGTGCCCTCAATAATAATCCATGGCGCCTCCTTTTCTGGAATAGTGTAATTTATTTATTAGTGATTTACGTTGTCCGCCAGGGAGTTCAGGCAGGTATTGAAAAAGCGGTAAAGATTCTTATGCCAGCTTTGTTTTTGATATTAATTGTTATGATGATCTATAGCTCAATTGCTGGCGATTTGGCTGCAACAGTGCGTTTTTTATTGGAACCTGATTTCAGTAAAGTAACTTTTAGTACAGTAATGCAGGCAATGGGTCAGGCTTTCTTCTCAATTGGTATTGGTTGGGGAACACTGATTGTTTTTGGTTCTTACTTACCTGAAGACTTCTCAATACCGCGATCTGCCGTTACATTAATTTTTGCAGACACCTTGGTTGCTTTATTGGCTGGTTTCGCAATTTATCCATTGGTATTTGGTTATGGTTTGGAGGTCACAAGCGGAGCCGGATTGGCTTTTGAAACATTGCCTTTGGCGTTTGGTCAAATGCCGGCCGGAAATATCTTTGGCGCTTTATTTTTCCTGCTCCTTATAACTGCTTCTTTATCATCTTGTATTGGTATAGCTGAGAGTGTCGTGTCTTGGGTTAATGAAAAATGGAAAGTAGAGCGAACGCAAGGGGTATTATTAACATCTTCGGCAGCTTGGTTGTTGGGTGTATTATCCATCATGTCTCTGGGGGCATGGTCTGATTTCTATCCATTGGATTTTATTCCTTTATTTGAAGGCCGGACAATATTTGATGCTCTAGATTTTATTGCAGCAAATATTTTATTGCTTATTGGAAGTATGTTGTTGGCAGTATTTTTTGGATGGTTTGTTCCAGCACAATTAGCGTCATCAGAAACTGGCATTAAGGAGGGAGCTTTCTTTAAGTTATGGCAAATTATGCTGCGTTTTATTATTCCTGCCTTTTTATTTGTGATTTTGATTATGGCTTTTGCAGAATAGAATCTTTAGAAATCTATTGTTGAGTATTTGTTATGAGCGTTAAAGAAAATCTGGTTATAGGTGCTGGGTTAATGGGGGTTACCAGTGCTTATGAATTGTTGATGAGGGGGCATTCCGTTACGCTTATAGAGGAGCTGGAGGCACCGGCTTTGGTAACAAGTTTTGCAAATGCTGGTATATTAACACCTTCGTTGCCAGAACCATGGAACGGCCCAGGTGTTTATAAGAATTTGGTCGAATCTTTATTTAATCCTAGTGCATCAATGCGACTCAGATGGCATGCCATTCCTTCGCTCATGGGTTGGGGTATCAAGTTCTTGAAATATTCATCGGCAGCTCATTTTAAAGCCGCTTGCCATGAAAATTTTCGCTTAACCAGTTACTCGTTAAAAAAAACGCAAGAAATTGCACAAAAATTGGATCTTCAATATTGCCGAGGAAGAAAAGGCACCATAAGTATTTTTCGGAATCATGAAGATTTTGCTTTCAAGGAAAGTCTCTATCAATCTTTGGCTGCATTGGGCATGAAATGTAGGATCCTATCACCCAGTGAAATTATCTCTATGCTTCCTTCTTTAGCAGGCATGCAATCAGAATTATATAAAGGCATTCACTATCATGACGATGAGTTTGGTGATGCTCATTTATTTTGTCGAGAGCTATGTAAGAAGTTTATCGAAGCTGGCGGAAAAATAAAATATGGAATTTCAGTGAAATCTATAGCCCTAAAGAATGATCAAGTGATTGGTGTCAACACACAAGATGGCTTTTTGAGAGGGGATCGAGTTGTGGTCGCGGCAGGAACAAAGAGTCCGACGATTCTAAAAACAGCAAACGTTCATTTGGATGTGAAGCCGGCAAAAGGCTATTCGGTGACGATGAAGATTGATGATCATGAAATTATGCCTTCTCTACCGATGCTTGATGATGCCATGAACGTTGTATTTACTCCTCTTGGAAATCGTTTGAGAATGGTTGGCACCGCAGAGTTTGCAGGTTTTGATACCTCCATAGATCCTGTGAGAATCAATAGACTATTTGAAATGTTAGAAATGGTGTTTCCGGATATAGCAAACAGTATTAATCGAGATGATGCTGAACTTTGGGCGGGACTCAGACCGATGAGTTGCGATGGCAAACCTTTTATTGGTGAATGTGAAATAAAGGGGCTATTTGTCAATAGCGGTCAAGGGCCTTTGGGTTGGACTTTGGCAATGGGTTCGGCAAATATGCTTGCTGATATTGTTTCTGATGTAGCGACAACTATCGATGCAAGACCTTTCTCAATGAATCGATTCGATAGAGATATTTCTGTGTGAATCAATTATTAACTTTTGTGTTCCATAAGGATGCCGCTAACAGAAGAGAAAGTATCGATGAACCAATCCAAAAAAGGATCGCCATATCAAAGTTATAGATTCTCTCTCCTTGTATTATTGCAGAACCCTCACTGATTAAAGCTGCGCTGACATTCTCTTGCATTGCTGCGCCAAGATAACTGAATATACCAACAAAACCCATTACTGCGCCGGTTGCACCTTTTGGCGCTATATCTACGGCAAACAGACCACCCAAAGAAGCCATCAAACCACTTAGAGTGGCTCCATAACAAGCAAAAGCCAATAATTGTAGGATTTCATTTCTCGGTCCATAAAAAATCACAATAAGCGCAACAACTTCAATAATGGCAAAGATTAGATTAGCTGGTGGACGTTTTGCGTTAAAGAAATTATCGGATACAAAGCCATAGGCAATTGAACCAAAAACACCGGCTAGAGTGTTAATGCTTAGAAAGAAGGCAGCTTCGGTCAGAGAATAACCTCTAACCTCTTGGAGGTAGAGTATGCCCCAACTGTTAATGGCGTAGCGAGTCACATACATTAAGGCGCTTGCTATAGCGACTACCCATATTGCTTTAATACCGAACATGATTTTCTGTGTGGCCCAGGTAGTACGTTCATTTTTTATTTCGATCTTTTCATTTTTCCATTCATTAACGGATGGCAATCCAAGGGTTGTGGGAGCATTTCTAAGAAATGAGAAAGCCCATGCTGCCACTCCTAGACAAAGAATACCTGGGCTAATGTAACCCCATTGCCAGCCATAAGTGGCGACAATTGCCGCAATAATGTAAAAGGTGATGCCTTCTCCTATTGAATGGGATGCATTCCAGATTCCATAAGCTCGCCCTCTTTCACGGTAGCTAAACCAATTTGTTATGGAAACAACTGATGCTGGTGCAGCCATTCCTTGAAAGAATCCATTTAATGCCCATAAAATTATTGCTAACCACAGAAAGGTTGAGAGCCCCATAAAAATGTTAATCAAAGCCGCAAGAAATATACTGAGTGAAAAAAATATTCTTGGTGGAAAGTGATCAGATAAGAACCCATTGATAAATTTGCCACTGGCGTAACCATAAAATAGTGCCGCACCAATCATTCCCAATTCCTCAATTGTAAATATTCCAGCATCAATTAAGGGTTTTTTTACTATTGATAAACCCAATCTACAGGTATAAATAAAACCATACCCAAGCGTTATCGCTAGCATTACTCTGATACGATATTTTTTAAAGAGTTGATCTGTATTATTCATGATATTAAATACTATAAAACCAATTTTCTGAGCTTACCTTATCAATTATCTTCTAAACCACAATTATATTTTGTTTATTTTTAGATGAACACGCATTATGACAATTATGAAATATTTGAATTTATCAGGAAAAATTGCTCAATTTTCGTTAAAATATCTCTATATATAGGCTACTCAGAAAAAATTAGTATTTTTTTGGAATAGAAGTCCATCGTTTTTTTGGCGGAAAAGAGATATTGCATGGAATTACCTGCTGATAGAAAAAATTCGTACGATTATGAGGAGCTTCTTAGTTGTGCGAATGGAACTTTGTTTAGCCCTGAAAGTGGTCGATTACCATTACCGGGCATGTTGATGACTGATCGTATCACATTAATCACAAATGAAGGCGGTGATCATGGTAAGGGAGTTATCCGTGCTGAGCTGGATATAGATCCAGAGATGTGGTTTTTTAAATGTCATTTTTCTGAAGATCCAGTTATGCCTGGCTGCCTTGGTTTAGACGCATTGTGGCAACTGGTTGGCTTTTATTTGGTTTGGTCTGGATATGAAGGTCGAGGTCGAGCTCTTGGGGTCAATAAAGTTAGATTTACTGGTCAGGTTTTACCAACTTCCAAATTGGTTACTTTTAATTTAGATTTCAAGAGATTGATTACTCGTAAACTTGTATTGGCCATTGCTGATGGTTCGGTATCTGTTGATGGCCGCAAAATCTATGAGGCCGAGGATTTAAGGGTTGGTTTATTCACTTCAACTGAAGATTTTTAAGGATTTTATATGAGAAGAGTTGTGGTTTCAGGTCTTGGTGTGGTTTCTTGTCTTGGTAATTCAAAGTCTGAAGTATTGAGTTCTATAAGGTCGGGGCGTTCTGGTATTGTATTTAACGAATCTTTCAAAGAAAGTGGAATGCGAAGCCATGTTTCTGGAAGTGTTGATATTAATACCGATGAAATGATCGACAGAAAAGTACGGAGATTTATGGGTGGCGCTGCAGCCTATGCATACATTGCCATGCAACAAGCCATAGAGGACGCTGGTTTAGAAGAAGATGAAGTATCCAACCCAATGACAGGTCTTATTGCTTCATCAGGTGGTGCTTCGAGTGAGAACATTGTGGTCAGTGCTGACATATTAAGAGAAAAAGGTGTTCGTAGAATAGGGCCATATATGGTTCCAAGAACCATGGGAAGTACGGTATCGGCTTGTTTAGCTACTCCATTTAAGATTAAAGGTTTAAATTATTCAATAACTTCAGCCTGTGCTACTAGTGCACATTGTATTGGCGCCGGAATGGAACAAATTCAGATAGGTAAACAAGACATCATTTTTGCTGGGGGTGGTGAAGAAGAAGATTGGACCTTGGCATCTATGTTTGACGCCATGGGTGCACTCTCAACCAAGTACAACGAAACACCACAACTGGCTTCTAGAGCTTATGATGTGGATCGAGATGGGTTTGTAATTGCTGCAGGTGCTGGCATGCTTGTTCTCGAAGAACTCGAACATGCGAAAGCTCGTGGTGCAAAGATTTATGGTGAGTTGGTCGGTTATGGTGCAACTTCTGATGGCCATGATATGGTGGCACCTTCAGGAGAGGGTGCGGTTCGATGCATGCAAATGGCAAAAAATACGGTAGATACTCCTATCGATTATATCAATACCCATGGAACCAGTACGCCAGTGGGAGATACCACCGAATTAAAAGCGATGCGTGAGGTTTTCGCTGGAAATATTCCACAATTTTCTTCCAGTAAATCAATGTGCGGTCATTCATTGGGCGCAACCGGAGCTCAAGAAGCAATACATTGTTTAATGATGCTGGATAATGATTTCATTATGCCTTCAATTAATGTCATGGATGCAGATCCTGAGGTAAGTGAAATGCCTTTGGTTACAAAATGCATTGAAAACGCAAACATTAAAACTGCAATGAGCAATAGCTTTGGTTTTGGCGGAACCAATGCCACCCTGATCATGCAGAAATTATCCTAATTATTTGCATTATGTAATGTCTATTGAGCTATTAAAGCAAGATAAAGCTTTTGGCGGTATGTTAGAAACATATCGCCATACCTCAGCAGTAAATAATTGTTTTATGCAGTTTTCTGTATACCGTCCTCCACAATCCGAAACAGCAGATGTGCCTTTATTGACTTGGTTATCAGGTTTAACATGCAATGAAGAGACATTTATGATTAAAGCAGGGGCACAGAGGATTGCTTCAGAGTTGGGAATAATGTTAGTGGCTCCAGACACCAGTCCTCGCGGTGAAGAGGTACCTGATGATGATGAAGGTGCTTACGATTTTGGTCATGGTGCTGGATTTTATGTAGATGCTACAGAGGACCCATGGAAACAGAATTATAATATGTATCGTTATGTTATTGAGGAGTTACCCGATGTTATTTTTCAAAACTTCTCGGCCGATAAAACTCGTCATGGGATTTTTGGTCATTCTATGGGAGGTCATGGCGCTTTATCTATCGGCTTGAAACATCCAGAGATTTATTCATCTATTTCAGCATTTGCACCCATATGCAATCCAATAAATTGCCCATGGGGGAAAAAGGCTCTGAGTAACTATCTGGGTGATGATCACGCAAAATGGAATCAATATGACGCCACAGAAATTGTTCAAAGTGACTCATTAATAACCCCAAAAAATAGAATACTTATTGATCAGGGGCTTGCTGATGAATTCCTAGAGCGCGAATTAAATACTGATCGATTTGAACAGGTGTGTATTGCAAAAGGTATTGATATTGAGATACGTCGTCACGCCGATTATGGCCATGGCTATTATTTTATCTCGACTTTTATAGAAGACCATATAAAACATCATGCTCAATTTTTGTGCAAATAGGATCTATACTCTTAGCGAGTATCTTTTTTAATGTTGTTTGTTGATTCTTTATTGTCTGCCGCATTGTTTGTTCTTGCGGTCCTTGTATTGATCCTGGCCATCGGATTCTTATATTCAATTGACTGGAAAGAGCAACATAAGAAAACGGTTTCAAAATTACCTTCCCATGAAGATTTAAATGTTTCAGCAATGTCGATTTGCAATATTCAAGCAGGCGACCTATGTTTTAGAGCGCGTGTTTTTAATCTCCAGGGTAAAGGAGATGCAATAATCCTTCTGCATGGATTTCCACAAACCTCGATTTCGTGGGAACCATTCTTTGAAGCCGCTAAAACTCTTGATTATAAAATTATTGCTTTTGATCAAAGAGGTTATAGCCCAAATGCCAGACCTAAGGATATCAATGCCTACACTACAAAGTATTTAGTGAATGATCTTTTTGCGGTGGCCGATTCTCTCGGCATTGAACAATTTCATCTTGCTGGACATGATTGGGGTTCAGCGATCGGATGGGCTGCTGTAATGTCTCAACCGGATCGAATTTTATCTTGGTCTGCTCTGTCCGTGCCTCACCCGTTGGCTTTTTTTGGATCTCTACGCAGTAATAAAGAGCAACAGAAAAAAAGTCGCTATTTTGTTTTTTTTCGATTGCGCTGGTTTCCTGAATTGGTTATGACTTTTCAGAATCTACTTTTTCTTAGACGCTGGATGTTTCGCTGGATGCCAAAAAAGCATCAATATGAATATCTTGGTGTATTTTCTGAGTTTGGGGCTTTGCGTGCCGCATTGAACTGGTATCGTGCGATGGGAAAATCTGAGAAATTCAGTTACGAACCAATCATCAATCTACCGGTTCTTTTTATATGGGGGAATAGGGATCCTGCAATAGCTAAAGTATCTGTTGAGCTACAAGATCAATATATACAAGGTCCATATAAAAAGATTGAGATGAACGCTGGGCACTGGTTATTAGAGAGGCGAACTGAAGAGGTGATTAAGGCGATGTTAACGCATATAAATCATGCTTCTGAAGATTCAGATACGTAGGTTGTCAAAGATCTTTTTGTTGTCTTCAATAATTCTCTCGGTTACTTCAGCTTCAGGGTTTCTTGACCAATCATCCATTTGGGCAGAACCGCCCAATAAAATTTCTCCAGAGCGGGGGAACATATAGGTAACATCACTGCCACCACCAACGGTTAAGTAATCGATACTTGGGTCAGGAGGAATAAACACCAACTGACCTTTTACTGGTGTTAGCTCTTCATCCTTGAAAAGGGCTTTTGATCCAAGGCCAGTACAATTAAATATTGCGTTTTCTTTAAGTGAGAGTATTTCATCTAGACTGGTAAAATTCTTTATTTTGAAATGCCCGCCCGTAAGAAGGAAATCATCTCGGATGCGTCTTAGAAATGTAGCTGGTTCAATAATCATGGTTACGGTTCTTTTCACATAAGGCACAGGGAAAGGATGCTCATGTGGTGCTAGATCAGCAACTGAGGTAAACAACTCAGGAAGTTCTCTCATGTAGTAAGCTTCAGCTTCTTCTTTCAGCTGGTGGCTTAAGTAATAATTTTCCACAAAACGAATGCCATAATTTGCACCGCTTAGATTTTGATATGCATGATGAGAGATACGTGCTGCGTATTTATATTGTTCTTCAAAGGCTTTCGTTGCTATGCCTTCTTCGAACACACTGGTTGGGGCCCATTGACCAGCACCGACATTAGAAACAGAATGTCTCGCAATGTCACGAGTGTATATGGTTACATTCCAACCAGCATCTTGAAGTAACCTTGCTGTGGTTAGACCCATAATGCCACTGCCTATTACCGCTGCTTGATTCACTGGTAACCTAGCTGCTTCATGAACAGCCAGAGCAGAGGAACCCCAAGACAATGAAATGCCACCACCACCATGCCCATAATTATGAATGATATTTTTTTTGTCGTATTCTTCAAGTTTTACGACGAACCCAGAAGGTCGGTATGGTCTTAGCCCCACAATTACCCGCACAATTTTATTGCGCGCAATACGCGGCGCCATAAATGGTCTTCGAGAATGCGGTCGAATATAAGATCTTTGTATTCCCAGCGAAGAACCGATACCCGAGCATGCATTGATTGAGGAAAGTCCTGCCGAGTAACCAATTGTTTTAAGGATTTGACGACGAGTGGAATGATGTTTTGCTTTTGTATTTATTTCTTTCATCTGCATTGCATGGAATAATAATGATGATTTTTAATAATAACTCATTTTTATATAATCTCGCTATTTATTAAATGATACTCTTTTACAATGTTTACTTATATAGATCCTAAGGTTCGACAACGTCTCTTGGAGCGTGGAAAGTTGGTAACTATTAATGCCGAAGGTGAAGTTATTGATGATGGAGTAGACTCAATAAAAGCAACACAATCGATCAGTATTCTTGGGCCAATCCCATTGCCTATTACAAGTGCTACAAAAAATTATAGTGTTTCTTGGTATGCGTGTGTTCGTCGTACCGAATT
>JAYZHY010000011.1:0-4760 GCA_036166115.1 Pseudomonadota bacterium
ATTACACTGAGCAGCTTCCTTTTACCTGGGAATCTTTCTTCCAACCAAGAAACAATTGGTTCCAACATACCCATTGTTGAGGTGTAAGCGGCAAAAACCAGCAATACGAAAAAGATGATTCCAATAAAGTGTCCCCAAGGCATATTACCAAAAGCAATTGGGAGCGTGACAAAGATTAGGCTTGGCCCTTCTCCTGGATTCAAGTTATTGGCAAAGACAATCGGAAAAATAGCCAATCCGGCTAAAATGGCTACTAAAGTATCTCCAATACAGACGATGGCGGCGGATTCCTTGATTGAATAGTTATTCGGCATATAAGCACCATAGGTCATGATCAAACCTGTTCCAATAGCAAGGGAGAATAGTGCTTGACCAAGAGCTATCAAGATGGATTGGCCGGTAATTTTGCTAAAATCAGGTTTAAATAGGAATTCAACGGCGCGCATAAATTCGCCTTCTAGCATCCCGTAGATGACCAGTATTAGAATTAACAAGAATAGGAGAGGCATGAGTATTTTAGATATTCTAGCAATGCCATTATTAACGCCTCTAGCTATCACCCAGACAGTCATGGATATAAAGAATCCACTTAATAAGATTTGCAGGTTTGAGTGACTTGTCCGTTGATCAAATAATTCTGCAGAAGCATTCCCATCAATATTTTTAAATGCATCCATCGTGGCCAGATACAGATAATCTATGGACCAAGCACAGACAACCACATAAAGTATAAAACCAACAAACGGACCCAAGACACTCATCCAACCAATTGTTTTCCATAATGAGTTCGCATTATGCGAAGCAACAAGTTCCCTAATTGAATTAAGGGCACTTTTATGACATTTTCTGCCAATCATTAATTCACTAGACATAACTGGCAAACCAAACAAGAAGACAAAAGCAAGATAAATAATGACGAATCCACCCCCACCATTTTCTCCGGCTATGTAAGGAAAACGCCAAAGGTTTCCCAAGCCTACTGCCCCACCAAGTGTTGCCAATAAGAATGCGGGACGATTGGTCCAAGTTGTGTATGAGTTATTTTCCATCTTTGTGTTGTATATAAGTTGTTGTTAATTCATGTTTTAAGTAATCACCATATATTATTGGTTTAAATTTTGCAGATTTTCTTTTGGATGCTTGATTGCCAAGTGGCTTGATATTAGCGTTGACGTTAGGATCATAAAAAAAAGGGCACGAGTATCTTTCTTTATTGGTTTTATTGATTACCCGATGCGGCGTAGAGATTAATAATCCATTGCTTAACCGATGCAGCATATTGCCCACATTTACTACAAAAGTATCTGGTAGCTGCGGAACATCTAGCCATTTGCCTGCAGGGGTTTGGACTTGCAAACCACCAATTTGATCTTGGGCCAGTATCGTAATAGCGCCAAAATCACGATGAGGGGCTGAGCCATATGTATCTTTATTGATATTTTTTTTCTGTGGAGGGTAATACAGCAAACGCAACCAAATTGTTGGCCGTTCAAATAAGTTAAAATACTCTTCTTCTGTTATTCCAATGCTCTTGGCAATCACAAAAGTTAATCTTGAACACAATTTTGTCATCTCATCAGAGTAGCGTAAAACACGTTGTTTAAATTGAGGTGGTTTTTCAGGCCAGAGATTCGGTCCAGTCAAATAGGAGTTATTTATGACATCAGGATCTCTTTCATCAGCTTCTCTCATCATCATAAATGATTCGCTTTGATTAGGGATTTTGACTTCAGTTAGATCAGAATTGACATCAGTTGATGTATCTATTGCGATAAATCCGCGATGCAATGCATTTAATTCAATTTTATTCTTTTCTTTGATTGGTAATGCATGAAATTCCATGGAAGCATCAAACACATCCCTAATGATATCTTTATTTATCCCATGATTAATTATGTAACTAAATCCCAGCGTTGAATAAGCATCAATAAAATCATTCGTGATTTTTTTAATATCAGACGGTTTTTCCGAATGAAGATTTCGTATATCTATAATTGGAATTTCAAAATCAGAGTGATTACTCAAAATTTAACCGTGATCCTTTAAAGTTAATCGTCAACTGCGTCTGATTCAAGAAATGTCTGGTTTTCCCTATTTTCGGCTTTCCCTATCGTGATTTTGTCACCAATCATAAGAGTCATAAGATCTTCAGCAACCTCCATCTCACCATCATAATCGGTCATCGAAAGCAGTTCATCTCTTGTTGTTTCGGGAGGAATAATATGTGAATAGATACCCAGTCTTGGCCGTGCTTCACTAAAGACATGTGCCACTTGAGCAGGAGTTGAATGGACGATCATACTGACGTTAGCAAGTTTAGCCTCCTTGGATTCTCCTGGGTAAGGTATTTGCGTTTCATGAATAAGTACGTCAACACCTTTACTTATTTCGATAATTTCACTTCCTGGTAAAGAACGAGTATCGCCAGAAAAGACAACGGATCGTCCTTTATAATCCACGCGATAACCAAAAGTTGCCCCTTCAAGACCTAGCAATTCTTCTGTTTTAGGATCTAATGGTAAATGCGCGACATCAAATGCAGTTATTTTTATTCCATTTTGATTATAAAAAACTCCTGGTTCTATATCTTCAGTGATTAGATCGGACCCTTCTTTGTGAACATTCGTTAAATATCGATATCTTAAATCCCAATCAAAAGCTTGTTCAAAGTGATTCATAAATTCCGAGGTACCTTCTGGACCGAACACTTTCATGTTTGTTTTACGACCAAACAGCCATCCTGTTAACCAGAGATTAGGCAATTCAATTGTGTGGTCAAAATGTAAATGAGTGATTAAGACAGTATTGATATCAGTCAGTAACTCAAATCCTCCTGCTTGAAAAATCCTCTGTCTCATTCCCGGGCCAGCATCTACGAGGATTTTTGTGTCTCCAGCTTCAAGTAGAATCGAAGGTCCATATCTTGTTGGAGAGGGTCTTGGCGCTCCCGTCCCAAGAAAAGTGAGTTTTATATCGTGTTCTTGGGCAATAGAAACGGTTGAATGACTGCCAAGTACGAGTACAATGGTGAATGCTACTAATAGGATCCGTTTAAGAAACATAAATATCTCCAGAATTTGTGGGTTTTGTTCTTGCCTGTTACAAGAAAGCTATTTAATTTTATAATTTCCAAAAACTAATACTATTTTATATTTACAGAGTTGCCAATCTTAAGAATAAAGAATTCCATAATAAAATTATGAGCCTTCCCAAACCAATAATAGAGATCCACAATCTATCTAAAGAATATCAGGACGGTTTTGAGGCACTTAAATCCATTAACTTAAATATCAATAAGGGGGAAATATTTGCTCTCTTAGGGCCGAATGGAGCAGGAAAGACGACATTGATTAATATGGTATGCGGGATAGTGAATATCCATGAGGGCTCAGTTCTTATTTCAGGGCATAATACTTTAAATGATTTTAGGAAGACTCGAGCAATGGTAGGTTTAGTTCCTCAAGAATTAACTTCAGAGTCTTTTGAGACAGTCTGGAGTACTGTAAATTTCAGTCGTGGTTTATTTGGAAAAGATAACAACGATCTTTATCTAGAAAAGGTATTAAGATCCTTGTCTTTATGGGACAAGAAAGATTCCTCAATATTAACTTTATCAGGTGGAATGAAGCGTCGGGTATTGATTGCAAAGGCATTAGCGCATGAACCAGAGATTATATTTCTTGATGAACCGACTGCAGGAGTAGATGTTGAATTAAGGCAGGATATGTGGGGGGTAGTAAGACAATTAAGAGAGGATGGTGTGACGATAATTTTGACTACTCATTATATTGAGGAAGCTCAGCAGATTGCAGATCGAATTGCCATAATCAATCAAGGTGAACTTATTTTAGTTAAAGATAAAGACAGTTTGATGCAAGAATTAGGAAAGAAGTACATAAAAATTCAGTTAATTGATACATTGTCAGAGCTCCCTGAGCAATTTAAAAAATACAAAGTGACATTAAATAAAAACAAAAAAGAATTGATTTATACCCATGAGGCATCTGATCAGAAGGGTATATCATCTTTGTTAGAAGATCTTTCAGCCTTGAACATCCCATATAGTGATATAAAGACCAAAGAGAGTTCGCTTGAAGAAATATTTGTTGGCTTAGTTAAAAGAGGATTAACATGAATTATCATGCCATAAAGGCAATTTATATCTTTGAGATGTCAAGAATGCGTCGAACTTTATTTCAAAGTATCGTCTCACCAGTCATTTCCACGACTTTATATTTTGTTGTATTTGGGGCAGCAATAGGATCAAGGATCACAGAGATTGATGGGGTCAGTTACGGTTCTTTTATTGTGCCTGGTTTAATCATGCTATCTATATTAACGGAGAGTGTATCTAATGCTTCTTTTGGTATTTATTTTCCAAAATTTTCTGGAACAATTTACGAGGTACTCTCAGCTCCAATTTCATTTATTGAGATTACGATTGGATATGTAGGCGCTGCCGCTACAAAATCAATCATTGTGGGTTCGATTATTTTATTTACGGCAAATCTATTTATAACGATTAATATTTCTCATCCAATTTGGATGATTACTTTTTTAGTTTTAACGGCTATTAGTTTTAGCTTACTGGGTTTTATATTAGGCATCTGGGCTGATAACTGGGAAAAATTAGCGATTGCACCAACATTAATCATCACTCCGCTTGCTTTTCTGGGTGGCAGCTTTTATTCCATATCGATGTTGCCGGATTTTTGGCAAAAAATAACACTTCTAAATCCTGTGGTTTATTTAATTAGTGG
>JAYZHY010000012.1:0-17741 GCA_036166115.1 Pseudomonadota bacterium
ATATTTTGGAACAAAATTTATACTGGAAAATATACTTGGAAGATCATGGGGTTGATTGTAAAAGTTTCTTGACAGATCCTTATTATCCTGATGAAGTAAGTACATATTAATCGTAAAAGGTGCTCATTAATTGGGCGATGACCTCTCCACTGCTTCTTTGGTAAGCATTTTATTAATACTCTTATTTTTGTCGGCCTTTTTCTCAGGAACCGAAACCGCTCTGATGCGACTTAATCGCTATAAATTACAAAATCAGGTTCGTAATGGAAATAAATCAGCAAAAATACTTAAAAAATTATTAAAGGAACCGGAGAAACTAATTGGATTAATATGCTTAGGTGTAAATCTAGTTAATTTTACAGCTGCTGCTTTAGTGACAATAATTGCGCTTAAACTTGGTGGTGAACCCTACGTTGCCATAGCAACATTACTACTAACAATTGTAGTGTTAATTTTTTGTGAGGCTGCACCCAAAACTCTAGCGGCAATCTATCCTGAAAAATTAGCTTTTCCATCTGCTTTCGTATACTACCCTCTGATGATTATATCTTATCCGATGGTATGGCTAATAAGTGCAACCTCAAATTCAATATTATGGCTTATCGGATTTCGCGATATTAATAAAACAGAAAATTCATTAAGTGGAGATGAGCTTAGAACAGTAGTTCGTGAGGCAGGAACACTGATATCAAGAAAATATCGTAGTATGTTACTTAATATTTTAGATTTAGAAAAAGTCTCAGTTGATGATGTTATGGTTCCTCATACAGAAATTATTGGAATTAATATCAATGAAAATATCCACGATATAAGAAAAACGATTCAAAATAGTGAACATACCCTTTTGCCAATTTTTAAGGAAAATATTAATAATATTTTTGGGGTACTTCACTTACGTAAACTAGCTAATATATCAGGTAAAGATTTATACCAAAAAAAAGATATCGAAGAATTATCAATTGAACCTTATTTTATTCAAGAAGGGACAACTTTGAATACGCAACTCATTGAATTTCAAAGGAGAAAACAGCGATTCGCTATGGTTGTAGATGAATATGGAGATATACAAGGTATGGTTACACTGGGAGATATTCTTGAAGAAATTGTTGGTGAATTTACCACTGCACCAGAAAATAGAGCTGAAGACTACACAAAAGAAAATGATTACTCTTATCTGGTGGATGGGGCGGCTAATATCCGTGATCTCAATAAATCCATCAACTGGGAAATACCTTCAAAAGGGGCAAAAACAATTAATGGTTTAATAGTGGAATATCTTGGCGATATACCAGCAACAAATACAAAAGTTACTATAAACAATTACTCTTTTGAAGTTATTGATAGTGACCCAAATCATGTTCATAGCGTTCGTATTGAGTTAACAAGTAAACCCGCCGACAAACTCTAAGAGAGGCTCTGGGATCATATAAAATAACGTGTAACTCGCTCAGAAACGCCCGTTATGAGCGCGTATGTTGATAACCCAGAATGATTTGCTACCACCTCAATAGGTAATTGACTTCCCCAGAGAACTACCTCGTCCCCCACTGAATCATCTGTGTCTAGACCTAAATCTACCGTTATGAGATCCATTGATATCAAGCCAACTAAAGGCACTATTCTTTTGTTTATTAGAATCGGTGTTCCAGAAGACAGGGACTTTGAATATCCATCACCATATCCAACCGAAATAGTTCCAATATTTGTATCTTCTTTAGCTACCCAGGTACTATTATAGCCAACACTTTGACCTTTCGAAACATGCTTTATTGCTATCAATTTAGATTTAAAATCCATCACTTGTTTTAATTCTAAATCTTTTGCACTTATACCTACCAAAGGTGAAATACCATAAAGAGCAATTCCAGGTCTTATCCAAATATCTCCATTATTGCCCCAATTAAATCCGTTCTGATATTCTGCAAAATTCATTATTACTGCTGAATTAGCGAAACTTATATCTCCATCAAAGTTGGTAGTCAGTTCTTTGAATCTGTCCAATTGAATTTTATTCTTACTTTTATTCTTATCTTCTGCATCTGATAGGTGCGTCATTAATCCAAGTTTGGTTACTAATTTCAGCTTGAGAATCTTTGAGATAATAGAATTGGCATTATCAATATGAACTCCTAATCTATTCATACCTGTATCCACCTTCAGCCACAAATTGACAGGAAATTTCTTGCTGGAGATTTTCTCTAACAATCTAACTTGGTTTAAATTATGTATAACTACATCACAATTTAATTTAATAGCTTTATTCAATTCATCTAAATCTGAAAAACCACCAAGAAGTGTAATAGGTCTATTAATTCCTGCATTTCTTAATAACGAGGCTTCAGAGAGTCGAGCCACAACATAAGCATCAGTCATATTGAGTATTTTTGCAACATCGATTGTCCCATGACCATAAGCGTTACCTTTAATGGCGCACATGACTTTGGAAGTATTAGATATTTTCTTTAAACGATTAAAATTATATTTTAATGCATCTGTATTGATACATGCATATGCATTCGACGTCACTGAACAGTCTCATTCACATATGTCTCTGGGACCCAATTCTCGAATTTTGTATATCTGCCCACAAAAGTTAAAGGGAAATCACCAATCGGACCGTTCCTTTGTTTTGCAATAGATATATCTGCAACCCCTTTTCTTGGTGTATCTGGGTTATAAACCTCATCACGATAAATAAATAGAATAAGATCTGCATCTTGTTCAATTGCTCCCGATTCCCTAAGGTCAGACATTATTGGTTTCTTATCAGTTCTCGATTCAACGCTTCTATTAAGCTGTGATAAAGCTATAATTGGAACGCTAAGCTCTTTTGCTAAGGCCTTTAGAGATCTTGATATTTCAGATATCTCTGTTGCTCGATTCTCAGTAGTACCATGCACTTGCATTAACTGTATATAATCTAACACTATTAGTCCAAGTCCTGATTCGCGCTTCAAGCGTCTAGCTCTAGCTCTAATTTCCGTTGGAGATAATGCCGGTGTATCATCAATATAGATTGGCGCATCAGACATCAATTGCACTGCGGTATTAATCCTAGACCAATCTTCATCAGGAAATTTCCCCGTTCTGAGATGTGATTGATTAACTCTTCCTAAGGAAGATATCATACGAAAAGCCAGTTGTTCTTTGGGCATTTCCATTGAAAATATAGCGGTTGGGACTTTAGAGCCGATTGCGGCATTCTCTGCAATGTTGACTGCAAGTGTAGTTTTGCCCATTGATGGTCTGCCAGCGATGATTACAAGATCTCCAGATTGAAGACCAGCTGTTAATTTATCGAACTCCTTATAACCAGTCGCCACGCCAGTAATGTCACCCTCAGACTTACTTAACAACTCAATACGATCGATCGTATCGGGCAGCACATCTTTGAGATGCTCGAACCCAGCTCTTCCTCTCGCTCCCTTTTCTGCAATATCGAATACCAATCTTTCGGCTTCATCGACAAGTTCTGAAGCTTCTCTACCATCATTCAAATAAGCATTCCCACTAATTTGGTTACCAGCGCTAATCAGCGACCTAAGAACTGAGCGCTCTCTTAATATTTTTGCATAGGATATTGCATTGGCTGCACCAGGTGTTTCATTTGCTAAAGACGCTATATACTCCAAACCACCCGCGGGCTCTAATTCGCCCTTATTTTCTAGATATTCTGATAGAGTAACAACATCACATGCTTCAGCAGCTTCGATAAGATTGGATATTCCATCAAAAATTATACGGTGATCTTTTCTATAGAAATCAGATTTCACAATGATATCAGCAATTTTGTCCCATGCTGTATTATCTAGCATTAATCCACCTAATATAGATTGCTCAGCTTCAAGAGAATTTGGTGGTATCTTTAGATTTTCTCCATCGGTGCCATTATCAGATGACTGAGCCATTACTACTTTACCTTCTATTCTTATTTACAATTTTAAGCGATCAATTCCTTTGAATTCTTATTCCTCCGGAACAATATTAACACTTACTTTTATATCCACATCTGTATGCAAATGCAAAGTAATTTCAAATTCACCAATTTCACGAATTGGACCATCTGGCATTCTTATTTCGCTTCTCTCAATAGCAACTCCTACTTTATCAAATGCCTCTACAATATCTACAGGGCCTACAGAACCATACAATTTTCCTTCGCTTTCTACATTGGCAGATACAATCAATTTCATGCCATCAATTAATGCACCTCTAGATTTTGCAGCGGCTAGCTCATCTGCTGACTTTTTCTCTAATTCAGCACGCTTTTTCTCCAATTCTTTGATGTTTTCTGCTGTTGCTAGTGCAGCTTTACCGCTAGGAATTAGATAATTACGACCGAAACCTGATTTCACTGAAACCAAATCACCTATTGCGCCTAAATTCTCTACTCTATCCAATAGAATTACTTTCATTTTTTTTCCTGCATTTGATAAATTAATATTATTGATTTTTAATTGGTTTTACTCTTGAGCGCAAATTAAACCAAGCATCAGTATACCCAAGTACTGCAAGCAACATAACCATTAATATATTAAAAAATGGCATAATTACATACAACGCAACCAACCCATACTTAGGTAATAGGCCATTAATATACAACCAGTGAAAAATTGCAAGACCTTGTAGCCAAAAAAACATAAAACTTAGATAAGCGATATTTTTTAGCCATTCAGCTTCAAAAATAAACAAACATAACGAACTAATTGCCGCAAAAATCGCTAAGGACCGACCTAGATTTAAAGCTACAAAATTTCCAGAATTAAGCGCTTCTTTTAGGGATGATTTGTATATTGCTTCGCCTAACAACAACACAAATGAATATAATGACCATAAAGTAATTGCAATTATAATTGTCATTTGCTCGGCAATTATATTTATTTGACTTTGTATTGAGTTTGCTTGCTCTTCAAAACCGTTATTCAAAAGTATATCTGAAATCTCAGTAAGGATTTGATTCCAAAAATAACTTGGATCACTAATATAAAAATAAAAGATAGCTAAGAAAAAGATCGTAATTATTGACAAAATCTGAATGGTTAGAGTAATTGAATGATTCCTTAAAAATATTATTGATAAAATTATTGCTGGAAACCATGTCAGAAAAGCTTTTAAAACAACCTCGTTAATACCTAGGTTAATGAAAAATCCAAATAATATTAAAATAAAAATTGCTACAAAAGATTGAAAGAAAACTCTAATAAAAGAAAAATTAAGTAATAATGCAATCATTATTGCGCCGCCAGTAATCATAGAAAATGGTAACAATAACGTTATAGCAAGGCCGATCGAACCATGATGTGGTTGCGAATATAGCCATCTTGAAATTGACTGTGTTACTTTTATTTTATTAATGCCTATCTGTATATGGAAGAAGGGATAAATAACGAGCCCTTTTAACTGCAGTTGTCAATTGTCTTTGATACCTAGCTTTTGTTCCTGTAATTCTACTTGGAACAATTTTCCCAGTCTCAGTAATATAATTTTTTAATAAAGTTAAATCTTTATAATCAATTTCCGTGATTCCTTCTGCAGTAAAGCGACAATATTTCTTTCTTCTCGGGTATCGATTGGTCTTTCTCTTGTCCATTTATTATCCTTTTTCTTCTGATTCAGAAGCTTCAGATGCAGCTTCTTCGGATTCCTTTTTTTCTATAACTGGCTCTTCTTCAGATGCAGCTTTTGACTTTCCCTTAATCGCTTCTTTTCCTGTAGTTGGAATCGTTTTTGTTGATGCTATCTTTTCGTCACGTTTTCGCTGTGTTTCTTCTTCTTTGATCTTTTCTGCTTCAACTGCTTTTGACATAGGTGACTGCTCTTTTATCGCTGCTTTCTTATTGAGAATTAAATACCTTAGAACCGCATCATTAAAATTAAAAGTATTGGTTAACTCTGCTATCACCTCATGGTCGCACTCTGCATTCATAAGTACGTAATGCGCTTTGTGGGCTTTTTTTATAGGATGTGCTAACTGCCGTCTCCCCCAATTTTCAGACCGATGAATCGTGCCACCGCAACTACCAATCATTGTATGGTATTTCTCTAACATCGCGGGAACCTGCTCACTTTGATCAGGGTGCACCAAAAATACTATTTCGTAGTGTCTCATTATATGTCCCCTTACGGTTATTAGCCTCCTATTTTTAAACAGTGAGGCAAGAGGTTTACTTCAATTTACTTTGTAAAACGCAGGAAGCGAATCCTACCTAAGGTTAGGAGTATACGCAAGTACAATATCACAAGATATTACATAGAAATCCGACTTCTAACGATCTCAAACAAACAAATCCCAGTAGCAACAGATACATTCAAACTTGACACTGATCCTTGCATTGGTATGTGTGCTAATTTATCACATCGGTCTTTTATCATCTTGCTAATTCCAGAGTGCTCTTGACCCATAACTAAGATGCATGATTCTTTGCAACCCACTTCAAAAATACTCTCATTCGCTTTATCACTGGTACCAATTCTCATAACGCCGTATTCACCTAACCACAAAAGAACTTTACCTAAGTGTTTAACCCGTATTAGAGGTATTTGTTCTGCGGCACCACTCGCAACTTTAATGGCTGCAGGTGTAAGAGATGCCGAATCTCTTTGAGAAATTATAAGAGCATCCACTCCCGCCGCCTCAGCAGTGCGAATACAAGCGCCCAGATTATGAGGATCTTTTACCCTTTCCAACATCAACAAGAGAAATGGTTCTGATTTTGGGTTACTTAAACGCCGTTCTATCATAGATCTCAACTCAGATTCATTGCTAATCAGATTTCTACTAATTTCAGCTATAACCCCCTGATGTGATGACTCACCGCAAATTTGATCCAATCGAGCTCTATTTGCTGAATGTATAGGGATATCGAATGTATTTGCATGATTTATTATACTATTCAATCTTTTGTTCTTACTGTGATATTCAGCAAATATTTTCTTTATCTTGATGTTCTCGTTGTTTATTAACTGTTCAACAGATCGAAGACCAATAACATAATTGCTTTTCCCCATAGCCATTTACCCCGATATTCTTTTGATGAGTGAAAAATTTATTTTCCTCATATTTAGATCCACCTCATCTAACTTCACTTCAACTTTATCACCGACGCTATAGATCTCTTTATTTTTCTCGCCAATTAAACGTATTTTTGCTTCATCAAAGAAATAATAATCATTCCTTAAGCTTGAAATATGAATCAAACCTTCCACCAATATCTTTTCAAGTTGGACAAACAAACCAAAACCTGTAATGCCCGTTATTACTGCTTGATATTTTGAACCAATCTTATCTTCCATAAATTGACACTTCAACATTAACTCAACATCACGTGATGCTTTTTCTGCACGCCGCTCATGAGAAGAACAAATTTGACCCAAAGCCTCCATTTCTGTTTTCGCATAATAAAACTTACTTACATTTTTTGATTGAATTAAATGCCGAATCGCCCGGTGAACTAGTAAATCAGGATAACGTCTAATTGGTGATGTAAAGTGTGTATATGAATCTAAAGCAAGTCCAAAATGACCGATTTTCTTGGAATGATAAGCAGCTTGACTGAGACTTCGGAGCATCATCATAGATAACGGATATCTACTAGATCTATTTTTAAGCTGATTTAATATCACATTAAAATCATTAGGCTTTAGATTTTTCGGATCGGGCGCTTTTATTCTTTGTGACAACAGATAAGAGCGTAAGTTTTCAAAATCATCAGGATCAGGTTTTTCATGATTTCTGTAAAGTGATAGAATTTTGTTCTTATTTATGTACTTTGCGGCCTCAACATTTGCAGTAATCATAAATTCCTCTATCAAACGATGAGCGTCATTCCTTTCAATGGAATCAATACTCTTGATAGAACCATCTTGATTGAATGATATTGACGACTGAGGAATATCAAGATTAATCGCACCTCTCGTCTTACTTCTTTTAGATAAAGATTTATATAAAGAAAATAAGGCTAAGGCAGTTTCAGCAGCTGTATTAGACAAAGATCCTGAATTATTACTTGTAAAGAGATTGTTGGCTTGTGAGTAGGTTAATCTTGCTTTGGACTCAATGACAGCCTCGTAAAATTCTGACTTAATTGTTTCGCCTGAAGATGTTATCTGAATTTCACAAACTAAAGTTAATCTCTCTTCATTTGGTTTTAATGAACACAACTCATTAGATAAAATTTCTGGCAACATTGGAATAACACGGTCCGGAAAATAAACGGACGTTCCTCTGTGACGGGCCTCTCTATCAATGGGCGAATCAAACTTTACATAATGATCCACATCGGCTATTGCAATAAATAACTTCCAACCTCCTTTAAAACTCTCACAGAACACAGCATCATCAAAATCTCTTGCGTTGCTTCCATCAATAGTGACAAAAAATTTGTTTCTTAAATCAATACGGTTTGCAATCTCTGCTCTTGCTATCCTTTTATGCGCTTTGAATCCTTTAACTTGAGACTGGACCTGGTCCGGCCATATATGAGGAAGATCGAATGCACTAATTGCAATATCAGTAATAATTCCTTCTTTTTTATCATCACCAAAAATAGATAAAATACTGCCATACATCGAATCTCTTTTGGAGGATGGGTATTTTGTGATATCAGCTTCTACGTATTGACCAACTTCTGCTCCGCCTAAATTAGGCTTATTGATGATAAGCTTCTTATTCAAATTCTTTTTATAAATATCTACGTAATAACGGCCTCTTGAGAATATTAATTGACCTTGCACTTTCTTTTGGCCTCTTTTTAGAATTTTGATCAATCTGCCTGATTCTCGATTCTTATCCGAGTTGAAGACTTTTACTGAAATTTCATCGCCGTCCATTAAACTTCTCATTTGATCTATAGGAAGAAAAACGTCCTTTTCTCTGCCCTCCACAGATAAGAAGCCATAACCTTCTTGGTTTTCTATAACTACACCGTTTGCAGTTTCATTTAAATTCGGCAGATATATTCCGCCTTTTTTATTCTTTCTAATCAATTTATCTTTATTCATCCTATAAAGAAGTTTTTGCATTGCTTGTTTTTGCTTTGGGTCTTGGATCACAAAATGAACAAGCAAAGCTTTTAAAGTAATTGGGTGATTTTTTTTTCTCAGGAAATTAACTAACTCATTTGGACTGGGACTTGGGTGTTGGTAAGACCTTTTTGTCTTGTTTGTTTTTTTATTCAATTATGATGCCTCACTTACAGAAAAGGACCCATGAATTTAAAACAAAATTATCTAGATAGCATTAACCAAAGAAACAATATTTGTTATGTTATATAAGAAGTAAATTCAAGACCGCTAAGACTTTTTTATAAAACATTATACACATGATCTATTAGCTAATCGCTAACCATACTTTTTAATATTTAAATACATAGCGTCACAATGGAAACCTAATATAAGAATATAAAGAAAGCAATCGCTTATATTTTTAGGTAAGATTCTTAATAATTGAGGTAATCATGCAAACTTTTGTTGACACATTAAATTCTTATATTTGGAGTAATGCTCTAATCATTTTTGCGCTTGGCGCAGGATTATTTTTTTCACTGAAAACTAAATTTGTTCAGATAAGACTGCTTAAAGAAATGATACGTTTACTCTTATCAGGAACTAGCTCAAAACAAGGAATTTCTTCATTTCAAGCTTTAGCTGTCTCGTTATCAGGAAGGGTTGGAACCGGAAATATAGCTGGGGTTGCCGCTGCAATCGGATTTGGAGGCCCTGGCGCTATTTTTTGGATGTGGATAGTTGCTTTTCTTGGTGCTTCAACAGCATACATAGAATCAACTCTAGGACAAATATATAAAGAGAATAATGATGGACAATACCGTGGAGGCCCGGCTTACTACATTGAAAAAGCAATGGGTGTTAAGTGGTATGCTTGGACCTTTGCTATTGCAACAATTGTAGCCACCGGTATTTTACTTCCTGGAGTACAAGCAAATAGCATTGGTAATGCAGTTGAATTAGCCTTAGGCGGTGGAGAAATGGTGCAAACATTTTTCGGACCGTTAAGTTCAACAAAAATCTCAGCATCCATTGCTGTATTAATTTTACTGGCTTTTATTATTTTTGGTGGCGTCAAGAGAATTGCAAACTTTACACAAGTCGTCGTTCCTTTTATGGCTCTAGCCTATATGGTTATTGCTCTCTCAATAATAGGATTAAATATAAATCGATTACCCGAAATTATTCATTTAATTCTTTCCGATGCTTTTACGCCCATGGCGGGCGTTGGTGCAGCAATTGGATGGGGTGTTAGGAGAGGAATATATTCAAATGAAGCCGGTCAAGGAACTGGCGGGCACGCTGCAGCTGCAGCTGAAGTAGATCACCCTGCACAACAAGGATTGGTGCAAGCATTTTCAGTCTATATTGACACTTTATTTGTCTGCTCTGCCACAGCATTCATGATTCTCATTACCGGGGCCTATAATGTCCATGGTGAAGGATCTGGATTCTTAATCCAAAATATTAGCGCCGCAACCGATGCCAATAGCCCGGCTTTTACTCAATATGCATTGGAAACTTCACTACCAGGAATGGGTGCTCCATTTATAGCTATCGCGCTCTTTTTCTTTGCCTTTACAACAATACTCGCTTATTACTATATTGCAGAAACCAATATCGCATACATCCGACGTACAATCAGAATACCTGGTGACATGCTGTTTCTTAAAATTGCTATGTTAGCTTCTGTATTCTACGGTTCGGTTAAAACCGCAAGTATTGCATGGGGTCTGGGTGATATTGGTGTCGGAATAATGGCATGGCTTAATATTTTGGGTATCTTGATCATATTCTTTATGGCTAAACCGGCAATCAAAGCATTAAAGGATTACGAGCAACAAAAAGAAAACAATGTTGATAAGTATACCTTTGACCCCAACACCCTTCAGATAAAGAATGCGAACTTTTGGGAAGAGCGAAATAAAAATTCCAGTTAAAATGGTTTCATAATATTTGGCAACTGATCCTTCTCGAGCACTTCATTTAAATCATCAGCCAATTTGGCGCAACTATTAACAACACTCTTCCAGATTTTAATCCTTTCTTCATTAGAAAACTTAGTAAAATCAGAACGATCCGGTATTTTTGAGCCAGGTAATCCTTGTATAAATTCTTCTGACGGACAAACTAATATAGTGCGCTCTAAGTTGTCTAAACTTAATGTTCTCCATGGCAGGGAACGATCAAACCATCCTGGTTTCAGAAAATCAAAGAAATGTGGATACAAAGCATAATCATCTGAACCAACAGATGGAAAGTCCAAATGGTAATCAATGATACCTCCATCCCTATAAACGCCATTGGGTGCCCCATTTATATTCCTTACTCCATCAAGAAAAAGTGGAATTGAACTAGATGCAATGACGGCATCTTTTAAATTATCTTCAGTTAATCTTATATAGTGAGTGAAGAAACTATCTTGATCTAATTTAAAAGATGGTTCTCTTGCATCAACAAATAACCCTCTTGAGAAAAAATACTTCAATGCATCTCTGCTAAAAAAATTAGCTAACATTGAAGTGCATAGTCCAAAAAACAATAAAGGATCGAAATCAGATTTTAAGATATGGTGACTTCTGGTTGTAATAATATTTGTTCTAAATGTTGGATGCTCAATTACATCTTTGATTCCAGAATCGGAGCATATCAAATCAAGTGTATTACGGAGATGAGCACTTATAATTTTTTTGTTAGTTCTGTTAAAGAAATATTGTTCGATGTAACCAGTTTCAAAATCATTAATTGCTTTTATTGGGTCTTTTTGTGCATAACATATGAATCTCCATGCCCCGATTGAAGATGATATCAACCTCACTGGTCCATGAATTTTAGGGATAAACTTCTCAAGAATTAACTTATCCAGATGACTAAGCATCAACCATTTCGGTCCTCCAGAAGCACCAAGAATGGTTCTAATCTTGGAAATATCAAAGCCTTGATTACGAATTTCCTTATAAGCACTAGCTCCAACTTTAATGCTTAACGATTCTATATTTTTCAAAGAAGAAACCTTCTGAGTTAAATTTATGGCGTCTAGAAGAAAGGATTTTGTCTAATTATTGTTTGTTCACGATCTGGTCCTGTAGAAATTATATCTACAGGAATCTTTAGTATTTCCTCAATACTTTCAATGTAATATCTTGCATTCTCAGGCAAATCTTCATACTTGGTAATACCAATTGTTGAACCCTTCCAGCCTAGAAACTCCTTGTATATCGGTTCGCAATCCCCTAAACGAGAGATATCTAAAGGAAAATTCTGTATTTCTTCACCATCAAGTCGATATCCTACACAAATATTAATTTTGGGGAGACCATCCAGAACATCCAGTTTTGTTAAACAAAGACCAGTAACACTGCTATTCAAGATTGACCTTTTGAGAGCAACTGCATCTAACCAGCCGCATCTCCTTGGCCTTCCTGTCGTAGCGCCAAACTCAACACCCACTTTACCTAAATGCTCTCCGGTATCATCGAATAATTCTGTTGGGAATGGTCCTGATCCAACCCTTGTTGTGTAGGCCTTTACTATCCCAAGTATATAGCTTAAATCTTTTGGGCCTAACCCTGAGCCAATACTTGCTGCTGCAGCAACAGTATTGGAAGACGTGACATAAGGGTATGTGCCATGATCAATATCCAGAAAAACACCTTGTGCTCCCTCAAAAAGAATGTTCTCTTTCTTTACTTGTAAATCTTCAAGCAAATGAGTGATATCTGATATCAAAGGCAATATTACGTCTCTCTGGCTTAATAATTGACTATAAATATCATCAACTGAGAGCTCCTTTTCTCCGTAATAATTTTTTAATATAAAATTATGAAAACCCAGTATATCTGTCAGTTTGGTGAACAAGTTATCTCTATCAAACAAATCTGACATTCTTAAGACTCTTCTTGCTACTTTATCTTCGTAAACTGGGCCAATCCCACGACCAGTTGTGCCTATCGCTGATCCACCAAGCTTTTTTTCTTTTGCCAGATCAAGTGCTTCATGGGAAGGCAAAATCAGAGGACAGCCGGAGCTAATTTTCAGTCGATCGTACACTGGAACGCCATTGCCAATTAAATCATTGGCTTCAGAAATAAGTGCCTCTATAGAAACAACCACGCCATTACCGATAAAGCAAACTACATTATCATGCAAAATACCTGATGGTATTAAATGCAATACTGTCTTCTTACCTTTAATAACCAGTGTGTGGCCTGCGTTATGCCCTCCTTGAAAACGAGCAACCGCTTTAACGTCCTCGGTCAATAAGTCAACGATCTTGCCTTTTCCTTCATCACCCCACTGTGTGCCTATAACAACAATATTTTTACCCATCAATAATTCTCATTTTCACTGGATTAAGGTTTAAAAAATAATATTAATACGCCAATTATCATGGAAACTAGGCCTATTAAACGAAGGTTATAATCATTCAATTCGGACATCTTTACAACGAATTTTTTGTAACTATCTGGACTAATGAAAGGGATCATCCCTTCAATAATCAATAACAATGCAATGGTCGTTATAATTTCATGCCACATACTCTAATCGTATATTATGAAATTCAAATAATGTACAAAAATTAATCGATCTTAGATTTATTCAAGTAACGGAAAAATTCGTTATCTGGATCTATAACCATTATATCGTTTGACTGACCGATAGAATTTCGATAGGCATCAATACTTCGGTAAAACGCATAAAATTCAGGGTCTTGATTGTAGGCATCTGCATAAACTTCAGCTGCCTTTGCGTCACCTTCCCCTCTTATTATCTGAGAATCTTTATTGGCGTTAGCTATAATGATTGTTCTTTCCTTGTCCGCTGTTGATTTTTTCTCTTCAGACACCTCCATTCCTTGCGCTCTTCGTTCTGCAGCAATTCTTCCTCTTTCTTCACGCATCTGCTGGTAAACTGAATTACGAACATCATCTGGAAATTCTACTTGCTTTACACGAACATCAACTAATTCAACGCCTAAGCCTTCGGCTGTTGAGGTTGCGGTTGCTAACATATCTCGCATTAACTCTGCTCGCTCTACTGAAATGGCCTCTTGAACAGATCGTTTACCAAATTCAGTTACGATGGCGTTTTTTATAATTTCAGATATTCGGTCATTCGCAACTCTGAATGAGCCCCCTGTGGATATATAAAAATTAACCGTATCGATAATCCTCCATTTAACAAAAAAATCAACATCCATTGCCAATCGCTCCGCAGTAAATATCCTTTCTGGACGCTCATTGATTGTCATGATTCTTTTAGGAAATTTTCTTATTGTCTGTATAAAAGGAATCTTAAAATGTAATCCAGGATTATAATCCGATTGAATAACCTCCCCCACCTGAAGTCTTATGGCTAATTCCCTTTCATTCACTGTAAATACCGTAAGATTTATCAGTACAAACACCAAAGCGACAACTGTAATTGTTCCTATTTTTCCCATTTTCATTGTCGCTGTCTCCTTTCACGATTTCTTTGTGTATCGGAAGTATTATTTTGACTGCCTGATGTGGGTAGATTGTTTTGCGCGTTCTCGTTATTGTTTGATTTCCTTCCTTCTCCCATTAATTTGTCAATTGGTAAATACAAAAGATTACCGCTTCCTTGTGAATCAAGAATCACTTTATTGGAATTCTTGTATACCTCCTCAACAGCATCCAAGTAAAGTCTATCTCGGGTAACTCGAGGTGCTTTTTTGTATTCTGTTAAAAGAGCTAAAAATCTATTGGCTTGACCTTCTGCATCCGCAATCACCCTGTCTCGATAGGCTTCCGCATCTTGAAGTATCCTCTGGGCATTACCTCTGGCCCTTGGTATGAGATCTTGAGCATACTTCTCAGCTTCAAGAATATAACGATCACTATCGTTACGAGCTTTCTGGGTATCATCTACAGCATCTTGAACTGCTCGTGGGTAATCCAGTTTCTCGAGATTGATAGAGGTGACTGTAATGCCGGCTTTATAGGCGTCAAGCGTACTTTGTAAAACAAGTTGTGTCTTTGGCCCGATTTCATCCCTTCTCTCATTAACCAATACTTCTAATGAACTAGTCCCCACAACTTCTCTTAAAGCGCTTTCAGTAAGATCTTCCAGTGTACCTTCTGGATTAATGACTTCGAAGCTGTATTTAACTGGATCATCACGTAAATACTGAACAACCAGCTGAACAAAAACATATTGCTCATCCGCTGTTAATATCTCTGTACTAAAACCATAATCAGTAACAATACCGGTATTGACTATGTCAACAGATTCTATTGGGAAAGGAATATGCCAATGAAGTCCCGGGTATGTTGTTTCGGTATAAGCACCAAATCTCTGGACAACTCCTCTTTCAGCTTGATCTACTCTATAAAGACCAGTAAATGCCCAAGCAACTATTAAAAAAATCGCAAGTACAGGAAATCCTGATGTACCGGTATTACCAGTTTTTTTCTTTGAACCGCCACCAATTATGGCATTAATTTTCTTTTGCCAGCCTTGAATAATCTTATCCAAATCATCTGGTTGATTATTTCCGCCTTTCCATGGGTCTTGCCCATTACCTGAATCATTCCAACTCATATGCTTAATCTCTTCTTGTTAACTAATTAACTATATCTTAACAAAAGCATTCGCCTTCATGCCTTCTTTTTTTAAGAAACGTTGAATATCTTGCTTCTTTATTTTGAGTAATAACTCCCAACTTCCATCCTTTAAAATATTTTCCTCTCTAACTGCACCCATTTCAAACAACTTTGCTCTTTGACGGCCTTGTTTGTTCGTAAGTTCGATGCAGCCCAAAATAACATTCTTAGAAATAAAGTCACTTATTGCGTTTAAAATTGAATTCAAACCTTCACCAGTTAATGCAGAGAGCCATATGGATTTCAAAGATTGATGACCTAGCCTTATTTTATTTGACTCAAACTCTAATTTATCAATCTTATTATAAACTCTAATTTGAGGCACTTTATCTGCGTCTAATTGCTTTAGAACATTATTTACCTGTCTTATCCTTTGTAATCTATTTTTATCACTTGCATCGATTACATGCAAAATAAGATCTGCTTCCTTCGCCTCTTGAAGAGTTGCTTTAAATGCTGCAACCAATTCATGGGGCAATTCTTTAATAAATCCAACTGTATCACTCAATATTATGGGGCCACCTTCTTTTAAATCAAGCCTTCTCATAACTGGATCCAATGTGGCGAATAATTGATCTTTGACAAACTCCTCGGCCCCAGTTAATTTATTAAACAGAGTTGATTTGCCAGCATTGGTGTAACCAACGATTGCTATAGTTGGAATCCCTGCCTTAAGCCGATTTTGTCGATTCATCCCTCTTCTTTTGTCTACTTGATTAAGCCGAAATTTTAACTGCCTTATTCTATTGTTAATAAGGCGACGATCCGTTTCTAATTGTGTCTCACCTGGTCCTCTTAACCCTATACCACCTTTTTGCCTCTCTAGATGAGTCCACCCTCGAATCAATCGAGTAGAAATATGACGAAGTTGTGCTAATTCAACTTGTAATTTTCCTTCGAAACTTCTAGCTCTTTGAGCAAAAATATCAAGAATTAAGCCACTTCGATCTAACACTCTGCATTCTAATTTCTTCTCTATATTTTTTTCTTGGCTCGGGCTCAATGATGCATTGAATATTATCAAATCAGAATCACTCTCTCGTATGGAGGTATGCAGTTCATTTAATTTACCTTTCCCTAAAAAATAACGAGCATTAGGCTTTCGGTTTTGAGTATAAATGTCCCCCACAATATCTGCCCCAGCAGAAGCCACTAACTCAGAAAATTCCAGATTCTCTGAATGTTTTAGGCCATTCTTAGAAAAGAACACAAGAGTTGCTTTCTCCCCGATTTTTTCTCGATCAAACAAAACTCAACCTAGGAGATCGAATTGATGGCAGTTACAATATTTTTACTGCAAGCATTAATTGAAATAATATCTTCCATGCCCCTCAACCAAGTAATTTGTCTTTTTGCTAGTTGTCTCGTCGATGCTTGTGCCTTTTTAACCGCTTCTTCATAAGAACATTTTCCGTCTAGATAGCCCCAGATTTGTCTATATCCAACAGCTCGCATTGACGAATGCCCTATGGTCAGATTTTTTCTTTTTCTTAGTAATTTAATTTCTTCAATAAAACCATTATCGAGCATCTTTAAAAATCTTTTATTTATCCTAGTATGCAATTCTTCTCGATTTTGAGTATTGACGGCAAACTTTATAAAACTGAATGCTTTGTTCGTTACTTTCTCATTTCGCAATTCAGAAATCTTTCGTCCACTTAATTCAAATACCTCAAGAGCACGTTGTATTCTTTGTTTATCATTCGCATTAATTTTTCCAGCTGCCTCGGGGTCAATTTTTTTTAATTTTTGATGCATTTTTGACCAGCCTATTATTTCAGCTTCGTTTTCAATTAATTTCCGTACTTCGAAATCACCCTTTGGAAGGTCGGCAATTCCATTGACCAAAGAATGAAAATAAAGCATTGTGCCTCCAACTAACAATGGAATGCGATTTCTATTTTTTGTATCATTTATTTGTTGGGTAGCATCTTTCACAAAATCACCTGCTGAATAACTTTGCTCTGGATCACAAATATCAATTAAATGATGAGGATATTGCTTTAAAACTTCCTTTGATGGTTTTGCTGTCCCGATATCCATACCTCGATAGACTTGAGCTGAATCAACACTAATAATATCTATTGGAAATTCCTTTGATAAATTTATTGC
>JAYZHY010000013.1:0-4842 GCA_036166115.1 Pseudomonadota bacterium
TTTCTTTCTTTCCTTGAGCGGATTAGTTGCATCATGGAATCTTGATTCCGGATAGATATACCGAAGATAATCTTCTAGTATTTTAATATTGCTTTCTTCGCAATAGGTATCTATCCATTCTTCGGCGGACATAGCTTCCTCGGCATACTCTTCCAGTCCGATAATAATATCTGTGATCATTATAATCTGTGCAGACATGGCAATATTACGATGCAGATAATGTCTGTGTTCTTTATTTGTTTCCGTTTTTCCTCTGCTTAATTGCCTGATATCTGCATTGTCTTTCGAATTAAGATAAACATTAACTACATCTGTTCCTATGTCCATAGCAATAAACTGATTGAAATGCCGATAAGGTTCCTGGAGTTCAGCGAAATCGACCCAAGAAACATTCATTGCTGATCCCGATGAAGAGCTACCTTCAATAAAATCTAGAGACAACGAGGAGGATTCACCGATTATATCGTACCTTTCATCTGCAAAAGCATGGTCCCTGGAAGGATCCCGGTTATCTTGCGTCCTGATCGTAAAAATGCGGATGCTGCAATCATTATGAAATATCCTTGAATCCTTGAATTCATAACTGCCCTTCCATTCATTATCCGTTTTTTGGGCAAGCGATAAGGTTTCGAGAAAAAGTGATCCGCGGGATTCCAGTACGGCAATTACATCAATAATATTTTGATTATTCTGTTCGTTTTTTGGGTAGACGGTACTCTTCCATCCCAAGGGAAGAATGGCAGTTATTTCGGCCGTGAAAGTTCTAGGTACTTTATCCATTTTATAAAGAAGAAACGCGTTTGACCGCTTGATCTGTTCTTTAGTTACACCCAAATCGCTCCAGTTAATGTCCAGATCAACATTCATTTGGATGTTGTTAATATAGCGATGTTCACGAAATATGGTCATAATTACTTATAAATCGGAGGCCACTTTGGAAGGCTCCATCGAAATCTTTTCAGAAGAAACATTGGAGCGATCGGCTCGAACTGAAGCTGATATTAATTTAACTCCTGGATTATTGGGCTTTATTTTGAAACTGAGCTTGGTGTCATTGTTGGTAAGCTTCCAATCCACTAATTCCTCATTATGGAGTTGTTCCAATTTCAACTCGAGAAGTGCGTTCTTCATTTTTCCCTCGTTTGAAACAACATGACATTGTAATCCTGCGGACCACTCATCATAAGTATCCTAAGTGGCCTCAAATACTACGTCAAAGATCCAACGCCCATTAAAATTACTACTAAATGGATTAACTTTCATGCTAACCAATTTTGATGCTCCCGATGCCTCGCCAGGAAAATTGAATAAATTTAAAAGCTCCTTGGAAACCTCGCTTCCTTTAGGGTCTCTCCTCTCGACAATCTCCTTAATCCATTTTCCACCTCTGATGTTCTCATGCAATTCAGAAATGGATTGAATATAACCGTTATTTTTACTGTTTCGCTTTTTTTTCTGATATCCGTCTTTAATCTCTCTGACCGTTGATACCCAATTCTTATGGCTGTGAGGCTCACTCATTTTGAAGAAAATTTCGGCATATTTATTATGTTCTGATTCACTATTGGCTGCCTCGCCAACCTGCAAAAGCCCGAAAAGAGGAGTGTCCTCTACGGTCAGTGAAAATTTTTCGTATTTTACTACCTTGCCGTGACCTCTGATGCAGGCAATAGTATCAAATTGATCTAAATTCTCTGATTCCTTGCTTTTCGAAACAAAGGATAAAACATAATCAGGCCTATAGTGCCTGGACGGTTCTTTTTTTACCCCATCATCATCTTGAATTACCGGTGGCAGTTGCACGGATTTATTTCCTTTGAATACCTTCCTTGCAAACTGATTTTCGGCAGAAATTTTCGTATCGGTTGGGTTCTCATTGGTAAGATTTTCGCAAAAATATCTATAATCACCTTGTCTTGGATCAATTTCTATAATCTCACTATTCCCCTGTCCGTCATCATATTTAACCTTGACTTCGACTTTATCTTTAATAATCGCTGGCCAATACCATTTTTCTACTTCTTTAGTAAAATTGGAAGCCAACTGTTTCGGATCATCCGCTTCATCGATATAGAATCCAGGAATCAGAATTGAGGTTCCGGTCTCTTTTGCCCCCCTTTGAATATCAAAAGCTTGAGCTATCTTCCTGGCATCTTTGCCTTCGACTCTCTTCCATGATGAATCAGCGCTCTCTGAATCGAGCTTATTCCCAAACCATGCCCCTGTGTTATAGAGCTTGGACCTGTATTTTCTAATCGGAATTCTGCTTCTCCCTGCAAAAATAGACTTGTGCTTATTATTATTCTCGAAAACACTTGAAAAAAATGCACATTGAATAAGGGAATAACCAAAATATACCTCTTTACCCCATCCATGACCGCCTCCAGTGGTAGTACCTGAAGCGGCTTCGTAATCCTGCCTGATTAATTTATAGTAATTTTCATCTTTGTCGGTTTCTCCGCCTACCAGTCCTTTGGTGTTTTCTTCGATAATTTTGCAAAAAACGACTTTCTTTTCGTGGAATCTGGATGCACTCTTTTTCATGGAGGTAATCCTTACCTCGTTATTGCCACTGCTTGAAGACTGCTTCCAGTGCTTATAATGGTTGGTCCAGCCCATGGCTTTAAGCAATTCCTTTTTTTGACTTCCGTTAGGTACAAAGAACTCATAAGTTAATTTCACAGGCTTTTCCTTATCCGATACCTGATCGAGTGCATTCTGTATGGTTTCACTGGCAAAGCTCTCGAGAGTGTCATGATCTTCCTGCATTTTTGATGATGCATTTCCCGAACTGTGATGTGTCCCGTCTCTATAACTCCAGTCTATATTCATTTTTTTGGCTGCTAATTATTTTTTTGATTCTACTTATTAATATAGACATATATTGATCATATATCCAAAAAAATATAGTGACATCTTTTTTGGTTTAAGTAAGAGAATCTTAAAGTGTTAAGAACACTCTGGACAATAGAAAGCTATAGACCCTGTTTCCTGGATAAACCAGGCCTTTTCACCCAAAATCCAATTACTCGATAGAATATTAAATGGATGGCCATGCTGTTCCTTCAGATGCTCATCCAAACTCAATGGCCAAATAACAGATGGTTGGTCTACTTTTAATTCCCTAAGCAGCTTTAATTTATAATTTAGTTCCTTTCTTAGTTCCTCATGACATCTGCTTTTGATTTCTTTTAGCTCAAATAATGTATGGCAATGCAGACAAACAACAGCATAGTGATACTGAATACGGTTTTTTGTTTCATAAGGTGAACGAAAAATCATCAGTCTGCTTCCTGATTCTTTTTGCAAATGATTATCTCCGGTTGATGAAAATAGAATAGGATCATTTACATTTACTAAAACATCCATGTCTTGAGCATTTATAAAAATCATATAACGATCCGGCTTCAAATGATTTAATAATTCTCTTGGTGTATGAAAAACAATGTCGCAATTATCAGGGGGTGGCACATATTGATTATGCAACTTTGGCCAAATATCTGACCAAGCGGCTCCTAATGCTCCAATCCCCAATTTGTTTGCTGCATCAATATCGATCTGACTATCGCCAACAGCATAGGCAAAGGCCTTTTTAACATTGTTTTTCTTCAAAATTTGATTGTATTTTGTGCTTTTTTGAAATGCATTGGCCCCTGCATTTCCTATGAAATCATCAAATAATTTATCCCCGATTTTATCCAGTATCCTCTTTACATAATTCTCATTAGCCGAACTGACCACCATGATCTTCCAATCAAGTTGTTTAAGGTTATATAACAATTCCAAGATCTGAGGTGAGACCTCAAGATTATCCATACGTTCATTGATTGCATTCCAATTTCTATCTTGCCTGAGTTTTTCAAAAGCAGATGTATCAACCAATGTTTGATCAAGATCGAATATTATTCCCTTCTGTTGATATAGCATTCTCTATATAAGAGACTCCTGTTTGGGCTCTCTCCTATCTGTTAAGCTGGAATGGCTTTTTAAGCTATTCAAAAAATTATCAAAAGATGATTCATCCCATATAGACATAGCTCCCTTATCAATCAATTGACGATTGCCTTTGACTGTTTCCTTGTTATGGTATTTTTTGGGATGATTCAGACAGGCTACAGGTCGATTTTGTTTTTCAGCAAAACCAACGGTATGCATTGAGCCTCCTGTTATGCTGGTTTCGATAACCAGAACACCTAAACTTCCGGCGCTCTGCAATCGATCTCTTTCCACAAAATAGCCTCTTTCTATAGGAGTACCCGGTGAATACTCACTCAAGAGGCACCCGCCGCGCTCAATAATTTGGTGAGCAATTTCTGTGTGTTGAATCGGGTGAACTTCTCCTAGTCCGTGAGCAAGCACTGCGGCTGTTTTACCTTTATTTTCCAGTGTGCTCCTGTGCGCTTCAACATCACAGCCCATGGCCAAACCGCTGACCACGCAAAAACCCGCCTCAACTGATTTTCTAGCCGCGCTTTCTGCCATGGATCTACCTAAGGCTGTCGGATTTCTGGTGCCTATAATTGCAATGGTTGGCATATCCATTATAGAAGTATCGCCCAATGAGAATAGCATAAGTGGCGGATTAGGGACCGCAGCATAACGTCGAACCCATTGTCGCTCGTCTTCAGAATCCATAAAGTCAATAATGACGCCGTTTTCACTACAATGATCCATTATTCTTGCTGCGCTACCCATGGCAACTTGCAGGGTGGTATCATTGAATTCAGGAAGCTGTTTACCTGTCTGTGAGACGTAGCGTGTGATTGCTTCTCTTACCTCTCCGGCGTTCTTCGGAGTCGGTTCGATGCTCTCGGTTCTTGGTGTGGCTTGTGCTCTGGGGGA
>JAYZHY010000014.1:0-27088 GCA_036166115.1 Pseudomonadota bacterium
ATTGCAAAGTCCTGTCTTGCCTTTATTTGAGTTTCTGTCATTCGCACTCGAAACGATTGATTGTCAGCACCATCAAGAATCAATAAATCTGGATCTACCTCTTCAATAATTGTTCTTGCCTTATCTAAGTCTGCCTGATTTCGCACTCGGACCAGAATATCTGATCCATTAATATCAATCCGACTCCTTATTTTTGCATCACGCAAAAGATCATTAAAACTTTGTTGATATAGTGTTAATCGAGAATTAATAGCCGTTTCCATATCTACTTCAAGAAGGAAGTACACTCCCCCTCTCAAATCAAGACCAAGACTCATTGGTCTAATCCCTAGATTCCTTAGCCAGCTTGGCAAATGTGGGGTCAAAGTATATGCCACGCTCTTTTGACTCGATAATCTCTTTCTCAATCGATCACCAGCTATTAGTTGATCGTCTGCACTATCAAACAACATAATCGCTCTGCCATCCTCACTATATTGAGTAATTGGATACACTCTCACTGCACTAACTAAATCAACTGCATCTTGGAGCTGTTGTTCATCAATATCTGTTCCATCGGAATTAGCTATTTGAACAGATGGAACACTTTCGTAGACATTTGGTAATGCATAGATACAGCCAAAAGCAAATACCAATACAACCAAAAGATTTAACCATGAAGGAGATCTATTCATGTTTGGATCTTTTTAAGCGGCCTCAATTGTTCCTTTGGGAACAACTGCAGAAACGGATGATTTTTGAACTTTAATTTCTACACCCTTTGATATTTCAAGTTTTGCGTAATGCTCATTTACAGCAACTACCTTTGCAAGGAGCCCCCCTGTCGTCATGACCTCATCACCAGTTGATAATGATTGCACCAATTCAGCGTGTGCTTTTTGCCGTTTTTGTTGTGGGCGTATGAGTAAGAAATAAAATCCCACGAAGATCACTGCCATTGGTATTAAAAAACCGAATGGATCTGATTGGCCTGAAGATCCTTGAGCTAATGCATCTCTAATCAAAAAATTCATAACTTTATCTGCTTGCTAATTAATGATGAGGCTTATTATTACATATCATAAACAACAGTTAACTAAGATCTACAAATATTACATGTTAGATTTATTAAATTTCTTTAGAACCGTAAATTGATTTAAGATCTTTTATGTAAGATGCAAGCGCTCCCTCTTTTATTCCATTTCTAATATTTTTCATAACTGATTGATAATAATGGATATTATGTATAGTGCCTAACCTGGATGCCAGCATTTCATTTATTTTATTTAAATGCCTTAAATACGCCAAAGAATAGTTCTTACATGTATAGCAGTCGCACTCTGAATCAGGAGCAGATGTGTCATCATTATAACGCGCATTTCGAATATTAATTACGCCTTTATGTGTAAATAAATGTCCATTTCTTGCATGTCTTGTCGGTATAACACAATCAAACATATCTATACCCAAATTCACGGCTTCAGCTATGTCTAACGGTAAACCAACACCCATTAGATAACGTGGCTTATCTTTCTCCATATTAGGTATTATTTTATCTAAAACCGCAATTCTTTCACTTGCGGTTTCCCCAACCGCTAACCCACCTAAAGCATAGCCATCAAACTCGAGAGCTTGAAGCCCAAATAATGATTCACTCCTCAAATCATTATAGATGCCACCTTGAACGATACCAAAAACTGCTTCCCCTCTTGAGGGGTTATCCCTCTTCAACTCCAGGAATCTTCTTTTTGATCTTTCTGCCCAACGCAAAGATAACTCCATTGATTTTTTCGCAACTTCCTTTTTGGCTGGATATTTTGTGCATTCATCAAACACCATAGCGATATCAGAGTTTAAGTCGTGCTGAACCTCCATGGATATCTCTGGTGATAAAAACACATCACTGCCATCAATTGGTGACTTAAAGTAAACTCCTTCCTCAGTAATCTTTCGGGAATGCTCTAATGAGAATACTTGAAACCCCCCAGAATCAGTTAAGATAGGACCTCGCCAATTTATAAATTCATGTAATCCACCATGCTTTTTAATAATCTTAGCTCCTGGTCGCAACATAAGGTGAAATGTATTGCCAAGAATAATTTCAGATGAAGCTTCAATCACCTCTTCCGGTGTAACACTTTTCACTGCTCCGTATGTTCCCACAGGCATAAATGCGGGAGTTTGTATCTTCCCCTTATTTAATTCCAGTAAACCTGTTCTGGCATTTCCTTCTTCTGCTGTTATCTTAAATTTCATGACAATCCTTTGGGGAAAATTAGCATAGCGTCCCCATAACTGTAAAAACGAAATTTTTTTTCTATAGCATACTCATAAGCCTTCATTATCATTTCTTTTCCTGCCATTGCAGAAACAAGCAACAATAATGATGATTTTGGTAAATGAAAATTAGTTAACAAAGCATTGACTGTTTTGAATCTGTAATCCGGTTTAATAAAAATATCAGTCTCACCGCTCCATGGAGAAACCTCATTATTTTGAGATACTGCCTCAATAGCGCGAACAGTCGTTGTGCCCACAGCAATAACCCTTCCTCCTTTATCTTGCGCATTGGCAATTGCGCTGCATGTTTCTTTACTAACTTCTATAAATTCACTATGCAGTTTATTTTCTTCGATATGCTCTCTTTTTAATGGTTGATATGTCCCCGCGCCCACATGCAAGGTAATGTATGCGTGATCAACATTCAAAATCTTAGTCTGTTCGAACATTTCTTGATCAAAATGTAACCCAGCAGTTGGAGCTGCTACTGCGCCTAACTTCTTTGCATAAATCGTCTGATATCTATCGCTGTCAAGAGCTTCTGCTGATCGCTTTAAATATGGAGGTATTGGTAATTCACCAAAATTATCGATAAAAATCTTCACGGGTGAAGAAAACTCTAACTCATACATTCCATTTGACCTTGTAATAATTTTAGCGACATGGCGATCTTTGAGTTGAATTACAGAGCCTGTCTGAAGTCTCTTACTGGTTCGGATTTGCGCTAGCACATTGTATTTATTAAGAATCTGCTCAACCAGTATCTCAACCTTTCCGCCGGTTTCCTTTGCTCCAAAAATACGCGCTTTAATTACCTTGGTATTATTAAACACCAATAAATCTTTTGGTCTCAAAAATTGATCGAAATCCTTAAATTGACAATCCTTGATCTTATTTTCCTTGCAATCGAGAACAAGCATACGACTATCCCGTCTCCTCTTTGTTGGGTATTTGGCAATCAAGCCTTCAGGTAAATCATAATCAAAATCTGATAAGTGCATTTTTCTCACGAAATAAAATTTTAAGTTCTCTCAAGATTATAAATCAGCTTTCACTTGAAACGTAAATCAAACAAAGATCAAAGTCTTTAAACAGTAGCGAACATAAAGAATTTACGTCAAAATACTCATAATACATAAATAAATATTTCATTTGATCATTTAAAAAAATGCCGGGATGGCGGAACTGGTAGACGCGCCGGATTCAAAATCCGGTTCTGGAAACAGAGTGCGAGTTCGATTCTCGCTCCCGGCACCAAAAAATAGGAATTATTATGAGCTACTGTATAGATTGTGGTGCAACCACTCAAAAAAAAATTCCTGATGGTGACAATCGAGAACGAATGGTTTGTTCTGATTGTGGGGCAATACACTACCAAAACCCCAAAATTGTAGTGGGTTGCATACCAGAGATAGGCGATAGCATCTTGCTTTGTAGGAGAGCTATTGAGCCAAGGTATGGTTTTTGGACGGTACCTGCTGGCTTCATGGAATTAGGTGAAACGCTTATAGAAGGAGCCATAAGAGAAACCAAAGAAGAGGCATGCGCATCAGTTGAGATTGGACATTTATTTGCCTCGGTTGATGTGATTGGAGCCGGACAAATACACGTATTTTTTACAGCAAAACTATTAGGTGATTTCTCGGCAGGCCAAGAAAGTCTCGAAGTGCAACTATTCAAGAAAAATAAAATACCTTGGGAGGAATTGGCTTTTCAGAGTGGTATTTTTGCTCTAAAGAAATATCTCGAAGACCAAGGAAGAAATAACGGTATCCACTACCATACATTAGTTCATAAGAAATCATAAACCAAGAGAAGTCTAGTTAATTATTTGCGGTGATTATTCTGGATAACTCTGAAGCACTTACGTATCCATTTACCATGCTTCCATTTTCCAGAATAATTGCTGGGGTCCCTTGCAAACCAACATCCTGACCCATCAAATAATGACTACTGATAGCTGCAGAATTACAATCTCGGTAATCAAATTTTTGATCAATTTTGGCTAATGTTAATGCGTTATTTCTGTTATCCGAGCACCATACTTGCTCAGCAATCACCCATGATGGGCTTTTTGGGCCGCTACGTGGATACAATAAATACCTAATCTCTATGCCAGCAGATAAGTATTCATCTATCTGACTGTGAAGACGTCGACAGAACGAACAATCCACATCAGTAAAAACTGTTACCGCATGCTTCTTCTGTTGAGGCTCAAAAACAATCATTTCAGTCACAGGGTATGTATCTAAAATTTTCTTTCTAGAATCATTCCTTAAATTTTCAGAAAGATTGACCTGAGTTTTAATGTCATACATGTCGCCTTGTATCAAATGACGGCCATCACTTGAGATATAAGCGATATATGAACCTCTTGTTATGGTGTACCAGCCATCAACTGGGCTATTTTCTATATGCTCAGCTTTTATATCTGAACTCATGTCAGTAACAATCTTACGAATCTTTTCCAGGCCAACCTCATCAGCGAAGAGTAAATTCGATGCAAATGCCAATAACAAGATTAAGAATATTTTCTGAAAAATCTTTGCCATCTCTTAGTCCAAAAATAAGTTACTCATAATAATCAACCTTATTTCTATCAAAATCAATTATTAGATCCAATTTTTAACTCATATGATTGATCGATAGTACTTTATCCCCTCGGGTGATGCTTACCATGCAAATCTTTCAGCCTTTCTCTTGCGATGTGTGTGTATATTTGGGTGGTTGATAAGTCGCTATGCCCTAACAATAACTGCACTACTCTAAGGTCAGCCCCATGATTCAATAAATGTGTAGCAAATGCATGCCTTAATCCATGAGGTGAAATCTTTTTTTTGATTCCCGCTACTCTAGAATAACGCTTAATTGCATACCAAAAAGTTTGTCTGGTCATACTCTGACCTCTTTTTGTTGGGAACATAACGTCTACTTTCTTGTTATTAAGTATCTGGTCACGAGAATTCTCGATAAAGTTACTTAAACACTCCAAAGCTTCTTCACCTATGGGTACAAGTCTTTCTTTGTTTCCTTTTCCGGTAACCCTGAGTACGCCTTGGTTAAAATTTATTTGCGAAATTTTTAATGAAATTAATTCAGATACACGAAGGCCAGTAGCATACATAAGCTCTAACATTGCCTTGTCACGATGACCAATAACATCTTTCACATCAGGTGCTTCCAATAGATCGTTTACTTCTGCTTCGGTTAATGTTCTTGGTAACGGCTTTCCAATCCGAGGCATTTCAATATCTATTGTCGGATCAACCTTAATTAAATTCATTCTTAAAAGATATTGAAAGAAAGATCGATAACTCGAAATCTGTCTAGCAGTAGTTCTTGCTTTGATTCCTGATTGCACTCTTTTTGAAATAAAACTCAATAAATCCGATTTTCTTGCTTGCTGAATTTCAATATCATAATTTGCTAGCTCCAAGGCCAATAATTTTAAATCCACGCGATAAGCGCTCAAAGTGTTTGATGATAAACCTCGTTCAGACCATATTAAATCCAAAAATCTATCAATACTGGCATGAGAAGACCTGAATGCGCCTGTGTCTACTACATTTTTCTTCTTCTTTGGGTTCATTAACTTAATAAATTATGTCTATTGAGAATCATAATACTTAATTTCAAAGAATTTACTGAATAAAATATAATATGAGGATATTCTTGCTTTTGTTTATAAAATACGAATAAAAGCAAGATTGAAAATAACATTATGTTAGCTCAAAAAGATTTCTGAAAAATATGAACTCCAAATTTAATTTCTTTTCCTTTTTTTATGGCGTGTACGCATGGTTTATTTTTCTTATTTGCGTAATTGTAGCCTTATTTGGAGCTATTATATTACCTTCCTTAAAATTACGTCGTGCTTGGGTGAAAAAATCAGCATACTCTGTTTTTCTATTGTGCAGAATTAAAATGGATATAACGGGGCAAGAAAATCTGCCAGCAGGAAATGCACTCATTGTAGCCAATCACGCGAGTTATCTAGATGGAATTATCTTACATGCCGTTCTGCCAACAAAATTTACTTTTGTCATTAAGAGTGAAATGCAATCTGTGCCCATAGCGAATTTTCTATTCAATCGCGTTGGTTCACGTTTTGTTGAGCGTTTTCAGCCAACAGGTAGTTTCAGAGATGCAAGAAAACTTATCAAAGCAGGAGCAGATGGTGAGCCATTGGCTATTTTTCCTGAAGGAACTTTTACAGAAAAACCTGGATTAGATAGATTTCGCACAGGAGCTTTTGTTACAGCAATAAAATCAAAAATGCCTTTAGTTCCATTAGTTATCAATGGGTCGAGAAAAATTCTTCCCGCTAATAAATTCCTACCAAATATAGGAAATCTTTCTATACATATCCTTGAAGCTATTAATACTCATCACAAATCTTTTGATTCAAGTAAAGAATTAAAGAAACTCTCACGAGAAAGAATATTAAAGGTTCTGGATGAACCAGATTTATTACAAAGCGAATAAAATCAAAACAAATTCAGATTATAATAATTATCTCAACACAGGATAAAAAGATGGACATAAAAAACTCAAAGGCAATAATCTCAGGTGGGGCATCTGGATTAGGTTTAATGACAGCACATAAAATAATTGATGCTGGTGGTCACGCAGTAATATTCGATGTGAACGAAGAAGAAGGCAACAACAATGCCAGTGCGTTAGGTGAACGAGCTTTATTTATCAAAGCCAATGTTTCATCTGAAAATGAAGTACAAAATGCCATCAATAAAGCTAATGACTTTTTAGATGGAGTTAATTTAGCGGTAAATTGCGCTGGAATAATTGGTGCTGCTAGATCTTTAGGTAGAGATGGACCTATGCCTTTAGATTTTTTTGAGAATACCATCAAAATAAATTTAATGGGGTCATTTCTACTCACAAAAGAAGCTGCAAATATCATGCAAAATAACTCCCCGAACAATGATGGCGAAAGAGGTGTAATCATAAATACTGCCTCAATAGCCGCATTTGAAGGACAAATTGGGCAGGCCGCATATTCAGCCTCAAAAGGAGGAATTGTTAGCATGACACTTCCACTGGCTCGAGAATTTGCAAGAATTGGTATACGAGTAAATACCATTGCTCCAGGTATATTCAAAACACCTATGGTTGCTGGAATGACTCAAGAACTTCAGGATTCGCTTGGCAAGCAAGTGCCCTTTCCATCTCGCCTCGGTCGACCAGAAGAATATGCAGATTTAGTGGTTTCTATTTATGAAAACGCCATGATTAATGGAGAAACTATTCGCCTTGATGGGGCCATTCGAATGCAGTCAAAATAATTACATTCCTGAATAATTCGGACCGCCACCGCCTTCAGGAACAGTCCATATTATATTTTGGGCAGGATCTTTAATATCACATGTCTTGCAATGCACACAGTTTTGAGCATTAATGTGAAATTTAGGTATCTCATTATCCAACAAAACTTCATAAACGCCCGCTGGACAATAACGTTGAGCGGGTTCGTTATAATTCGGAAGATTATAATTAATTGGTACTTCTGCATCCTTTAATCTCAAATGCGAAGGTTGATCTTCTTCGTGATTTGTACTCGATAAAAACACTGACGACAAACGATCGAAACTGATAACGCCATCTGGTTTCGGATATTCTATTTTTTGTGCATCTGCGGAAGGTTGTAAGGTTTCATGATCCGGTATTGGGTTTTGCCAAGTAAATGGAAACCTGCCATTCATAATATTCTGATCAATAAATACAAAAGCACCGCCGATAAGCGTGCCAAATTTATTTAGGGCTGGACCGAAGTTTCTGGATTTATACAACTCATCATGCAACCAGGAAGATTCATAACTCTGCTGATAGGAAGTTAAATCACTCTGCCCTGAATCCCCTTTAAACAATGAATCAAAAATATTTTCTGCGGCCAAAGTACCACTCTTAATTGCTGTATGTGTTCCCTTAATTTTGGCGCCATTTAAAAATCCAGCATCACAACCTATTAACAATCCACCAGGAAAAGTTAACTTTGGTAATGACTGGAAACCACCTTTATTTACAGCTCTTGCTCCATAGTAAATTCTTTTACCGCCTTCTAAGTATTTAGAAATTCTTGGATGTTGCTTCCATCTTTGAAATTCTTCAAAGGGTGATAGATAGGGATTTTTATAATTTAACGCAACGATCAAACCAAGAAAGAGTTGATTATTCTCAGCATGATATAAAAAACCGCCGCCTTCTGTATGATTGTCAAGCGGCCATCCAGTTGTGTGTACCACCAAGCCTTCTTCATGATTCTCTGCACCAATTTCCCAAATCTCTTTTAAGCCAATTCCATAATGTTGTGGATCTGAATTGGTTCTTAAATCATAGTGCTTAATAATCTCTTCACCAAGATTGCCTCTGCATCCTTCGGCAAAAATCGTATACTTACCTCGCAATTCATATCCTGCTTGATAGCTTGATTTCTTTGAACCATCAGCCCCAATTCCCATATCAGAAGTAGCGATTCCGGTAACGGCACCCTGATCATCGTAAAGGATCTCCGTAGCAGCAAAACCAGGAAATAGGTTTACTCCCAGCCCTTCAGCTTTGTCAGCTAGCCATTGACATAACCGCCCAAGGCTAATTATAAAATTACCTCTATTGTGCATAGTTTTAGGTATAAACAGATTGGGAACTTTAAAACTTTTCTCTGGTCCTGAAAAATAGTGAACAATATCTTTCTTTACAGCAGTTTTTATTGGCGCGTCTTGCGATTGCCAATCTGGAAACAATTCATCAAGTGCTTTTGTCTCGAACACATTACCTGAAAGGATGTGTGCGCCTATTTCAGAACCTTTTTCAACCACCACAACAGACAAATCATGATTATTTTCATTTGAAAGTTGCATTAACCGACACGCAGCTGCCAAGCCAGAGGGACCCCCGCCAACAATCACAACATCGACATCCATGGATTCTCTTACATTGATCTCAGTCATAACTAATCTCTGAAGTTATTCTTACTTAATATTATATCATTTTATGTTTGGTGAATTTCTGTTCGTGATAAATTCACTCAAGTATTTTACAATGCTTACTTGAATTTAAATAATCAATCATAACAATTAATTTTTAATTGAGAATAAAACTCATTGAATATACTCAACACTTATTCATCTTCTGATGGTCTTATACAAGACACCTCTCAATTGAGAGTTATCGAAAAATTCTCAACATTACAATCAAAACTGTCCAGATCCATAGAGAAGCCCAACTTCTTTCAGAGACATTTTAAAAAGAAAACCAAAATATCAGGAATATATTTATGGGGGGATGTCGGAAGAGGAAAAACATTCCTCATGGATATATTTTTCCAATCATTGCATCTAAGCCAAAAAAGAAGAGTCCATTTTCATCATTTGATGAGTGAAGTACACACAAAACTCAAAGGAATGAAAAATACAGAGAACCCTATTGATCAAATTACAAAATCAATGAGTAAAAACATACAAGTTTTGTGTTTTGATGAATTTTTTGTGGAAGATATTGCCGATGCTATGATCTTAAATAAATTTTTAGAGGGGTTATTCAAATACGGTATAACATTAGTGGCGACTTCCAACAGCCACCCTAAAGATCTCTACAAAAATGGACTACAAAGAGACCGTTTTTTGAAAGCAATAAAATTAATAGAAGAAAATACTTCAATAATTAACATCGGTTCCGGTCCAGATTACCGATTAAAGAAAATAAATAATAAGGTTGAATTTAACTCAATTCATGATGCTCAAACTGACCAATTATTAGAAAAATATTTCCATTTAATTTCACCCATTGGATGCAAAAAAAACGAAGCAATAATAGTTAACGGACGAAAAATATCAAGCATTCTTTCTGCTGAAACTATTATCTGGTTTGACTTTCATGCGATTTGTGCTAGCAATAGAAGTACTGCTGATTACATTACAATAGCCAAACAATACCAAACAGTAATTATCTCTAATATCCTTATCCTTGATAAAGAAAAAGAAAATGAAACAAGAAGATTTATCGCAATGATCGATGAGTTCTATGAACGTAAAGTCAAAATCATTATATCTACTGAAATTTTATATAAGGATTTGTATCAAGGTCAGAAACTTGTATTTGAATACAAAAGGACACAAAGCAGATTAACTGAAATGGCTTCCGAAGAATATCAAAAATTAGCACACATTCATTAATAGAACATGACATGTATAATTAAATATAAAAAATAAACATCTAATCAAACAAAAATATTATGGCAAAAAAACTGATTCTAATAAGACATGGACAAAGTGAATGGAACCTAAAGAATTTATTTACAGGGTGGGCAGATGTTGATTTAACCGAACAAGGTCAAATAGAAGCAGAAAATGCGGGCAGAATTATAGCTGATCTTGATTTTGATATAGATCTTGCGTTCACGTCTGTACTTAAACGAGCCATCAATACACTTCAAATTATTCTAAAAAAAATACATCACAAAGAAATACCAATAATTCGTGACTGGAGATTAAACGAAAGAAATTACGGGGCATTACAAGGACTCAATAAATCTGAAACTGCTGAAAAATATGGAGAAGAACAGGTACATATATGGAGAAGAAGTTACGATATTGCGCCTCCATCACTTGAAATGAATGACGAAAGACATCCAGGGAATGATCCGCGATATTCTGATATAAAAAATCTACCTGCGGCAGAGTCGTTAGCTACAACTTTGGTTCGTGTTGAACAATGCTGGAAAGAACATATCTTCCCTGAGTTAATTAACAGTAAAAATATACTGATTGCAGCACATGGAAATAGTTTAAGGGCATTAGTAAAAATGCTTGATAATGTCTCTAAAGAAGAGATTACAAGCTTCAATATTCCTACTGGTGTTCCTCTTCTTTACAAACTGGATGACAATCTTAGACCAATATCAAGAGAATTTCTGGGTGATCCAAAACTTATAGCAGAAGCCATGCAATCAGTGGCCAATCAAGCAAAACAATAAATCTACAAAAATATCAAATTTGCAAGCGCGGGTCAGACGGTCTAGAACTTTTTTGATTTTTATCAGGCATCCTAATTAAACCTTCTTGTGTTACAGAAGCTAATAATTTTCCATCCTGTTTGAAAATTTGACCTCTCGCATAACCCCTTGCACCATAGGCGTTTGGGCTATCTGAGGAATACAATAACCACTCATCCACACGACATTCTCGATGAAACCAAATAGCGTGATCAAGACTGGCCACCTGTAATATTCCACTTCCAAATGGGAGTCCATATCCATGAGGTCTGAGGCTTGTTCCAAGCAACTCAAAATCAGAGACATAAGCCAGCAAACACTGATGAAGATGCGGGTCATCAGGCACTGAATTTAACGCTCTGATCCAAACATGTCTTATTGGTGGCAACTTTCCTGGTTTTAAAATATTAACTGGTTGCACAGGTCGAAATTCGAAAGGTCTCTCGTTGGTAAGAAATTTTTTTAATTTTTCCGGGATCTTTGCCGTGATCTCTTTTGTGAGTAATTGCGAAATATTTTTTAGATTTTCCGGACCTTTAACCTCTGGCATTGTTGCTTGATGGTCCAGACCTTCTTCACTTTTTTGAAATGAAGCAGCTAAATTGAATATTGGACGTCCATGCTGTATAGCAACTACCCTTCTGACAGAAAAACTGCCACCATCTCTTGATCGATCTACTTCATAGATAATCGGAGATTCCATGTCACCTCGTCTAAGAAAGTAGGCGTGCAAAGAATGAGCTACCCTATCATCAACAGTATGATGTGCGGCTGAAAGGGCTTGAGCAACAACTTGACCGCCAAAGACTTGAGCACTACCAATGTCTCTACTGTCACCTCGAAAAATATTTTCTTCAATACGGTCAAGCTGAAGTAAACTGACCAAGTCATCTAAAATCGTTTGCATAAGTTGCCTTTAACTTTTATCTATTCTGATGACTGATAATCTGAGAACTGTTCACGAAGTGCAGTTTTTTTGATTTTTCCAGTTGCTGTATGCGGTATTTCTTCAATAAAAACAACATCATCTGGTATCCACCACTTCGCAATCTTCCCTTTAAAAAAGGACAATATTTCATCTTTAGAAGCTTCATGATCTTTGGATTTAACTGCTATCAATAATGGTCTCTCCGTCCATTTTTCACTTGCAACGCCAATTACTGCAGCTTCAGCTATTGCAGGGTGTCCTATTGCAGTATTCTCGATTTCTATGGAACTGATCCATTCTCCACCCGATTTAATAACGTCCTTTGTTCTATCTGTAATCTGCATGTAGCCTTGAGGATCAATCTTTGCGACGTCACCTGTATCAAACCACCCATCTTCTGTATGCGCTCCCGCAGAACCTTTTAATTTAAAATAATCACTGCACACCCAAGGTCCTTTTACTTGAAGTGCTCCGAATGCCTCGCCATCCCAAGGTAATGTTTTCTGATTGTCATCGACAATCCTCATTTCTACACCAAACATCCCTCTTCCTTGTTTAATTTGAAGATTAATCATCTCGTCTTGTGATAATTGATCCATGCCATGCTTTAAGGACATTACCGTTCCCAGTGGGCTCATTTCAGTCATACCCCATGCATGCTGGACAAAAACATCATGATTATTTTGGAAGTCTCGAATCATCGATTCTGGAACCGCCGCTCCGCCTATTACGGTTCGTTGTAAACTATTTAGTTTTTTATTATTTTCACTAGCATATTGTAATAACACCAACCAAACTGTTGGCACCCCTAGCGAAACAGAAACCTTCTCTTCTTCCATTAAATTATATAAAGTTTCACCATCCGCCATTTTAGGTCCAGGATAGACAATTTTCGCACCTACCATCATTGCACCATACGGTGAGCCCCATGAATTAACATGAAACAATGGCACCACAGGTAAAATACAATCACGAATAGATAAATTCATGGCATCAGGAGCAATCAGAGCATATGCATGTAGGATCGTGGCTCGATGATTGTATAATACACCCTTAGGATCACCAGTAGTCCCAGATGTATAACAAAGACCCATTGCAGCCCTTTCATCTAATAATGGCCATTCAAATTGTTCACTCTCATCTTTGATGAGTGATTCATATGAAACGACATTCTCAAGATTTGTATTTACAATCGAATCCTCATCCCCCATTACAATGTAACCTTCTACATCAGGAATTTGAGATGCAATTTTTTCAATCAATGGGATAAATAATGGGTCAATCATAATCCATTTATCTTCAGCATGATTAATCATGAATACAATTTGTTCAGGAAAAAGCCTTGGATTAATTGTATGGCAAACATATCCAGCACCGCCAACAGCATAATACGCCTCAAGATGTCGATAATCATTCCAAGCCATTGTTGCAACGCGATCACCCTCCGATAATCCCAGTTTTGCTAAAGCATTTGCTAATTTTCTTACTCGTTTAAAGCAATCTCCATACGTATAGCGATGCAATGACCCATCCCCAATAACCGAAACTATCTCTCTGTCTTGAAAGTTAATGTCTGCGTGCTCCACAATCGAAGAGATCAGCAAAGGATTGTCCATCATTAAGCCATGCATATCATTTTCCCCTAATATCGTTTGAGATTAATTTTGCATATTTAAAATTAATCTATATAAAATTAGTCAATCAGATATCCTATTATTTCATAACCAATAAAACCAGCATCTCAACAACACAAGCAGGTTTAGGATATCCTTCAACTTCAACAGAGATCTTTGAAAGTAACTGGATCATAGTTCCTCTTTTTCTCGCCTGAATCAATGCCCCTCTAGCTCGAACTTTATCACCCTCAGCCACTGAAGTATAAAATCTCACTTTATTGCATCCAAAATTGATGATTTGTTGGAGACCCTCAACTTCTATAAAATTTCGAGTTAATGCTGGTATTAAAGATAAAGTCAGATAACCATGAGCAATCGTTCTTCCATTCGGCAATTCTTTTGATGCTCTAGAGCGATCAACATGTATCCATTGATCATCTCCCGTTGCAGTCGCAAACTGATCTATTCGCTCTTGATTGATTAGCACCCAATCTGAAACCCCTAGTTCTTGACCTTCTAGTGCTTTTGCTTCATCAATTGAGTTAATCTTGTACAAATAAGACCTCCAGTATTAAAATTCTTAGGATGCAGATGCGCATCTTTCACAATTTACCCATCCTGAATTACCATCCACATAATATTCCTTCTTCCATATTGGTAGTCTTGTTTTAATCTGATCTATGACATAACGACATGCGTCAAAGGCTTCTTTTCTATGTGGCGCTAGAACACCAATCCACACTGCGCACTCACCAATCTCCAACAATCCACTTCTGTGGATACCATTAACATCTATAATTGCATATTTATCTTTCGCTTTATCAAAAATTCTTTTGCCTTCTTTCGTAGCAATAGGTTCAAAAATCTCGTATTCCAAACGTAAGACTCCAAATCCTTCATTTTCATTTCGAACCCATCCCTCGAAACTTGCATATGCTCCAGCAGATGCATTATTCAAGCGTCGAGACTGTCCAGATACATCAATTTTCTTTGTTGTTATTATCACTAATTATCCGCCAGACACAGGTGGGAAAAATAAAACGGTATCACCGTCTTTGATCGTGTTGCTCCATTCAGCTAGATCATTATTTATTGCAACTTTACAATGACCATAAGGCTCATTAAAACCGTGACAATCTTCTAACTCCCTAAACAAATCAATTGCGGTTTCAGCGTCAGTGGTAACTAACTCTTCGCTTTTGCCTGTTTTTTCCCTAAATAAAGCAAAATAACTAACCTTAATTGATTTACTCATGATTTAGTTCCATATTTTGTGCAGTAAAATCCCCGGGTGTATTAAAATTATCTAAAGCCCTAGGGTTTGGCTGAGATAATAGATAGGTATTTGATTTAATTAATATTTTTCTTGGACAAATCACCTTATCTTTGAGGCGCCTTTGAATAATTTCTTGGGCCATAGATCCGTATATAGCACACAAGGGTTCAGGTAAACCATCATGCTCGCTTTTGTAAGCAACAAAATCATACTCTGCAGAATAATTTTCAATTAGGTAACTTAAAGTATGGCTGTCTAAATTGATTAAATCACAAGCCACTACCAACCAATCAACTCCAGGATGTTCTTGCATGGCTGAGAGAATTCCTGCTATCGGTCCAAGATTGTCGTATCTGTCAATTATTTGATTATATTTCTTTCTTTCATCGTTATCAGATTGATCGTTTCTGCTTGAAATAAATACTTGCGACAAATGAGCCGCTAAAAGAGAGTAGACTTTATTTAACTGGGTCACTCCTTCAAACTTTAACAGCGCCTTATCTTGGCCCATCCGCCTACTTTCTCCACCACTTAAAATTAATCCCCAAATTTGCCTATGATTTGTCACGATTAAAATCTTCCTTACCGCCAATTTTTGATACCAACCTTGTTTTCTCTATAACAATATCGTGAGAAATCGCCTTAATCATATCGTAAACCGTCAATGCGGCCACACTCGCACCGACCATTGCTTCCATTTCAATTCCAGTTCGGTGAGTCACTTTACATATACAATCGATCTTTGCTTTCCCTGATTTATCTAATTCAATATTGACTTGACAATCATCCATACCTATAGGATGACAGAAAGGAATCAGCTCATGTGTCTTTTTTGCGGCCATAACACCGGCAATAATGGCGGTAGCGAATACTGGTCCTTTTGCAGTTTTAATGTCGCCACCAATGAATCGTTCTGTTATTTCTTTAGGAAAATTAACAAATGACTGGGCATGGGCAACTCTTTTGGTAATCTCTTTATTGCTTATATCCACCATACTTGGTTTATTTTCCTTATTAATATGAGTTATTTTCTTCATTTACGATAATTCCTTTTCTAACCACCCATTCTATACATCTCAACTTTTTTAACTGTCTGGATGGATTTTTTTGTGTTGCGCAGCTCACTGTAACGATCAGTTCTAGCTAACCATAGTCGAGAGAATACATTATGAATCTCTTCATCACTTGCACCTCCTCTCAATAGCATTCTGAGATCAGTACCTTCTGATGCAAACAAGCAAGTATAGAGTTTACCATCTGCAGAAATTCTGGCCCTGCTGCAATCTCCACAAAACGGTCTTGATACTGAAGTAATAAATCCTATTTCACCCTCTCCATCATCGTATGCATATCTCTTAGCCACCTCGCCTTTGTGAGTCTGGTGAAGCGGAGTCACAGACCATTTTTCCTCAATTTTCTCTAAAACCTCTTTTGCTGTGATAACTGCGTCATAGCTCCAATTATTTTGATTACCAACATCCATAAACTCGATAAGACGTACTATGTGCCCAGTACCCCTAAAATAGGCCAGGAGATCTAAAATAGTGTGATCATTTACCCCTCTTTGAACAACAGTATTAATTTTAATTTTTGAGAAACCGACTTCTTCGGCAACCTCAATGCCCTCAAGAATATCTGAAACTTTTCCTCGATTGCCATTTAACTTAAAAAATACATCTTGATTTAAACTGTCCAAACTGACAGTAATTCGATGCAATCCAGCATTCGCTAGACCCTTTGCACGCTGCTTTAATAATGTAGCATTCGTAGTCAATGCCAAATCATCAATACCATCTATACTGTTTAATTTTTCGATCAAACTGACAATATTTTTATCTAACAAAGGTTCGCCACCCGTTAATCTAACTTTGGTAACGCCTAATTGAACAGCTATTTTAACTAAACGAACAATCTCATCATGATTCAATCTTTCCTTTTTTTGTAAAAACTGATAATTTTCATGATATTTTTTTATTGGCATGCAATAAGTACATCTAAAATTACACTGATCTAACAACGAGATTCTTAGATCTGACAGTGGTCTTTTTAATTGATCTCGTGGACCAATTTTAGCGCTGCTTATAGTACTCATAAAATGTTCGATAAAATAATTATTAAGATCTATTTAGTATAAAGAAAAAACTATAAATACGTTATTATAGACACCTAAGAGACATAAATCTTTTGAAAACATAATGTAATATAATCAATAATCTCAATAAAAAATATCTAAAAGCAGAAACTGTATGCATATTAATTTCACGCAAGAAGAGCTTGATTTTGAAAAAGAAGTAAATCAATTCTTCAAAGAGAAGTTCCCAAAAGACATCAAGCAAAAACAAGATAACTCAATTCCTCTTGAAAGGGAGGATTTTGTTCGCTGGCAAAAAACACTTTATGAACAAGGTTGGGCGGCAATCAATTGGCCGGTCGAATACGGAGGAACTGGATGGAGCACAGTTCAAAAATACATATTTGCTAATGAAATGGCAAAAGCCAATGCTCCGGCTATTGTGCCTTTTGGTCTTGGTATGGTTGGTCCTGTTATTTATACCTATGGAAATGATGAACAAAAAGAAAGATTTCTATCAGACATTATTGCCAGTAATGTGTGGTGGTGCCAAGGATATTCTGAGCCAAACTCAGGATCCGATCTTGCTTCTCTGAAAACTCGCGCTGACCGTGATGGGGATAATTATATTCTCAATGGCACAAAAACATGGACGACAATGGGGCATATGGCTGACTGGATATTCTGCTTGGTTAGAACAAGCAGTGATGTCGCCAGAAAGCAAGAAGGAATCAGTTTTATCTTAGTGGATATGAAAACTCCCGGAGTAAGCGTAAAACCAATAATTACCATAGAAGGTGATCGCGAAGTCAATGAAGTTCATTTTGAAGACGTCAAAGTTCCTGCCAACAATCTAATTGGTGAAGAAGGTAAAGGCTGGACTTATGGTAAAGTGCTATTACAGCATGAACGCACTAACATTGCCGGAGTTGCTCGTTCACAATATCGTTTGAATCGCCTTAAAGAAAAGATTAAGAATGCTAACGATACACAACCATCCCTTGCTGGAGATATTAATTTTTTACGTAAAATCGCTGAACTCGAAATTGAGTTAAAAGCTCTTGAATACACCGAATTGAGAACTCTTGCAGCTGTTTCAGTTGGAAAGGCTCCAGGTCCAGAATCCTCATTACTGAAAATACGAGGTACAGAAATTCAACAACGTTTGGATGAATTATTTATGGAGGCTGCGGGTTACTTCTCTCTTCCTTATGTCCCAAATCAATATACGCTTGATAGTGATCCAGAACAGCATGTTGGTTTTGGTGGTGACACGGTCAGTTCATTACAATATTTTAATAACCGCAAGGCATCGATTTATGGCGGCTCAAATGAAATACAAAAGAATATTATCGCTAAACATGTACTTGGCTTATAAGAATTAATAACTGGAAATTTTATGAATTTTTCAATAACAGAAGAACAATCGGCTATTAAAGATGTAATCTCACGATTCATTGATAATGAATACGATTTCGAGCGCCGTATGAAGATCGCCGATGGTGAAACCGCATTTGACCGAGAAGTTTATAATTTTTTTGTGGAACAAGGTTTTACAGCCATTCCTTTTTCTGCAGATGATGGAGGACTTGACGGTGGTCTTGTTGAAATTATGTTAATCATGAAGGAAATTGGGCGAGGCTTGATGCTTGAGCCATTTATGGAGAATATTATTCTTGCTGGTGGAGTATTAAAAAGACTTGGCACAAAAAACCAAAAAGAAAATTGGTTATCAAAAATTATCGGTGGTGAAATCCAGGCAACACTTGCTTTCACTGAACCTCAGTCCCGTTTCAACCTAAATGATATTGCTACAAGCGCAAAGAAACAAAAAGACGGCTATCTGATGAATGGAAAAAAATCATTCGTCCTAAATGGTCAAGACGCAGACTTGATCATTGTTCCTGCTAGAACATCAGGAGCTCAATCAGATTCAAACGGTATTACACTTTTTGCTATCGAGAAAGAAAGCAAAGGCGTAGAAATTAACTCTTACAAAACTGTTGATGGGCACTCAGCAGCAGAGATAACTTTTTCTGATGTCGAGTTAAATGCTGATGCAATTATCGGTGAAGTGGATTCTGGGCTCCCCTGCCTACAAAATACTATTGATGAAGCCACATTAGCAGTCTGTGCGGAGGCCATTGGGATTATGCGCTCCTTGCATGATAAAACAGTTGAATATTCAAAGAATCGAATGCAATTTGGAATGCCCATAGGAGGTTTTCAAGCCCTTCAACATCGAATGGTAGATAATCTTATGGCTTGCGAAGAAAGCGAATCAATACTTCTATGGGCCATCACTACCAATACTGACGATGAAAAAGCCATAAAAAAAGCAATCAGTGGATTAAAATATCACATAGGTACTGCGGGAAAACATGTTGGACAAGAAGCTGTGCAACTGCATGGAGGAATGGGTATATCATGGGAACTTGATATAGCTCATCTTTTTAAGAGATTATCAGCGATAGAGATTCTTTTTGGAAATGCTGACTTTCATCTTGAAAGATTTATCAAGCTATCGAATAATTGATTTAAGCACTTGATTCCAGAAGCTCTATCATTGTTCTTTACCAATAACCAAGAGATTCTCTGGTTGTTCACTCTCTTTATATATCTCTTTTGCACGGTTTTATTATATCGACTTTTCGGTAAAGCTGGATTACAAGTCGCTATAGCTTTCAGTATATTGCTTGCCAATCTACAAGGTCCAAAATTAACTACCATTTTTGGTGTTCAAACAAGTTTGGGTGTTTTATTTTATGCCAGTATATTTTTTGCAACAGACGTATTAAGCGAAAATTATGGTAAGGATGAGGCCAATAAAGCAGTAAAAATGGGATTTTTAGTGAGTATCATAATGATTGTGATGATGAGCTTATCGCTTTTGTACCAACCAAGCAATACATTGGAAACCGCTACCGTCTCATCAAATATACATAAAGCCTTTATAACTATTGTAGACTTTACACCAAGATTCGTTCTTGGCTCTTTGTTGGCATACTACATAAGCCAACGTTATGATGTATGGGCATTTCATGCTATTAAACTAAGAACTGGTGAAAAGTACTTGTGGTTGAGAAATAATCTTTCCACTATGAGCTCTCAGCTCATAGATACAATTATTTACACACTGGTGGTCTGGTGGAGTATTGTAGATTTAAAAACGGCTTTTCAAATTGGTGCGGTAGAATATAGCCTTAAAGTCATGATATCTCTTATAGATACTGGATTTATTTATTGGGCTAAATCTTCTCACAAGAAACTGGAGTCAAGACATTAAATTTATTGAGAAAGTGCCTGTTTCTCAATTTTGGCCCAAGAATCTCTCAAAGTAACAATACGATTATAAGTAGGTTGATTGCCATTGCTTAATTTTTCATCAACACAAAAATAACCATTTCTTTCTAATTGAAAAGTCTTTGGTGAATCCTGTTCGCCAAGCGATCTCTCCAGTTTGGCCTGAACAATCTCTAGAGAATTCGGGTTTATTGATGTATCAATATCTTTTGATGCCGCAGGATTATGATCCTTAAATAAGCGATCATAGAGTCTCACTTCTGCATCTATCGAATGCAATGCAGAAACCCAATGAATGGTCCCTTTTACCTTTTTTTCACTTTTTCCGCTTCCACTTCTTGTTTCTGGATCATAACTGCATATCAACTCAATCACATCACCATTCTTATCTTTGATTACCTCTTCACAACAAATTATATAGGCATATCTTAACCTCACTTCTCCGCCAGGTTTTAATCTAAAGAATTTACTAGGAGCATCCTCCAGAAAATCACTCCTCTCAATGAAAATGTCACGACAAAACGGCATTTTCCTTGTACCTAATTCAGGAAATTTAGGGTGATTTTGTGCTTCAAGTTTTTCAACTTCCTTTTCATCATAATTATGGATGGTTATCTTTAGCGGTTTAAGGACACCCATTCTTCTTTGTGATGTATCACCTAACTGTTCGCGTACACAATTCTCCAAAACCCCCATTTCTATATAATTGTCTTTTTTGGTAACTCCAATTCTCTGACAAAAATCTAAAATCGCAGCGGGTGGATAGCCCCTCCTCCTCATTCCCGAAATAGTTACTAAACGAGGATCATCCCAACCATCGACAACCTTTCTTTGAATTAAATCATTTAATTTCCTCTTGCTTGTTAATGCATAAGCAAGATTCAATCTGGAAAACTCAATTTGCCTAGGACGATGGTCTGTTTCAACTTGTTCGATGAACCAATTATACAAAGGTCGATGGTCCTCAAACTCTAAAGTACACAATGAATATGTAATGCCTTCATAAGCATCAGATAAAGCATGCGCGAAATCATACATAGGATATATACACCATTCATCATCAGTTCTCTGATGCTTGTGTTTTCTAATCCGATAAATTGCTGGATCTCTTAGATTCATATTAGGCGATGACATATCAATCTTTGCTCGAAGTATCATCTCTCCATCAGAAAATTCACCTTTTCTCATCCTAGAAAATAAATCAATATTGTCTTCGATGGGTCGGGTGCGATAAGGGCTATCTTTTCCTGGATTGGTTAATGTGCCTCGATATTTCTTAATTTCTTCGGTACTTAAACTGTCCACGTAAGCCAAATCTTTCTCAATCAATTGCACAGCCGCTGAATATAATTTCTCAAAGTAATCCGATGCATAAGTCAGTCTTTCACCCCATTTATAGCCTAGCCATAACACATCTGTTTTAATTGAATCGGCATATACCTCATCTTCTTTGATTGGGTTGGTATCATCAAATCTTAAGAAAGTTTCGCCATCTTTCTCTATAGCCACACCAAAATTCAAGCAGATTGATTTAGCGTGACCTAAATGCAAATATCCATTTGGCTCAGGAGGAAAGCGAGTCACGACCTTGCGTGAAGCATCATCTTGAATGTCTTTATCGATGATTTGCCGTATAAAATCTTTCGGAAATTCTGTGTTCATAATTTTATGAGTACTAAGTGCTGCTCTAGTTAAAAATTTACTTAGGTGATCGGCAAGTATTGCATTGCCCTTCAATCTCAAGCATTTGATTGGTTGCCAAAAAACCCATACTCAATGCCTTAGTCTGAACTAAATTCAAAATGTCCTCATCATCAAGTTCGGAGACACTCCGACAATCCTGACAAATGAGAAACTGCCCTTGATGAGAACTGTCTGGATCTATGCAGCCAATAAAAGCATTTAATGAGTCTAATCGATGAACCAAATCTGCTTCAATCAAAAAACCAAGTGCTCTATAAACAGTAGGAGGCTCCGCCTTTATTCCTTCAATTCTTAGATAATCAAGTATCTCATAAGCACCAAGTGGTTTATGACTACTCCAAATCAACTCTAATACCTTCTTGCGAATCTTTGTAAATCTAAGCCTCTTTTCTTTGCAAACAAGCTCAGCTTTTACCAAAGCTTCTTCGATACAGGCATCATGATCATGAGTGTCGAGAAGTTGGTATGCCTTTAATTTATTTTCATTCATTATTCGTGACCATTTAGAATAAATAAGATTGTACATGAAAAAAAATACTTCTTAGTTAGCGGACTGTTTTTTTTCGGGTACAATAATGCAATATAGCGTACTTTAAATGATTTTATATAATTCGAGAATATAAAATGTTAACAATAAAATTGCCTGATGGATCTGAAAAGCAATTCGATAAAACAACAAATGGCATGGAAATTGCTTCATCAATTGGAGCTAACTTAGCCAAAGCAGCTGTTGCCATAAATATTAATGGTAACCAGCATGATCTTTGCGATCCAATCGATAAAGACGCGAATGTTTCCATCATCACAATTAATAGTGATGAGGGCATAGAAATCATGCGTCATACATTAACAGCCCAAGTACTAGCAAGGGCCGTAAAAAATTTATACCCAAACGCTAAGCTCGCTATAGGACCAACCATAGAAGATGGCTTCTATTATGATTTCAGCATCGAAAACCAATTATCCGTCGATGATTTACCAAAAATCGAAAAAGAAATGCTAAATATCATTAGCTCTGGTGTCGCAATAAATAAATCAATTAAATCAAAAAAAGAGGCGGTAGGTCTTTTTAAAGACCGATCCGAGAAATACAAAGTGGAAATAATTGAAAGTACAGATCAAACAAAAGATTTCCAGATATACCAGCAAGGTGATTCTGAATTTATTGATTTATGCAGAGGTCCTCATCTGCCCTCTTTAAAACAAATCGGGGCATTTAAACTGACAAAAATATCTGGCGCCTACTGGAAAGGTGATTCTAAAAATGAAATGTTACAAAGAATTTATGGCACAGCTTGGTTAAACAATAAAGAGCTCAAGAAATATCTTATAAAATTAGAAGAAGCGGAAAAACGGGATCACCGGAAACTTGGGAAACAAATGGATCTCTTTCATTTTCAAGAAGAAGCTCCCGGTGCAATTTTTTGGCATCCAAAAGGTTGGAGCTTGTTCCAAAAACTCATTGAATACATGAGACAAAAACAAAACCAAGCAGGATACAGAGAAGTAAATACACCAGAATTAATGGACCGCTCTTTATGGGAAGCATCAGGTCACTGGGAGTCATTCGGTGAGCACATGTACACCACCGAAAAAGGAGATGGTAGAAATTTCGCGATCAAACCCATGAATGGTCCTGGCCACGTTCAAATATTCAAACAAGGCATAACAAGTTATCGTGAATTGCCATACCGCCTTTCAGAATTTGGTAAAGTGCATCGTTATGAGCCATCAGGTTCGCTCCATGGGATGCTTAGAGTTAGAGCTTTTACCCAAGATGATGCGCATATTTTTTGTACTCCCAAGCAAATAACAGAAGAAACAATTGCAGTATGCGACCTAATTCTTGGTATTTACCGTGATTTTGGATTTAATGACGTAATCATCAAGTATGCCGACAGACCAGAAGTTCGTGTGGGGGATGATACAGTCTGGGATAATGCAGAAAATGCACTCAAAGAAGCATTAAATAAGACTGGTTTAAATTATGAACACAACCCGGGAGAAGGTGCCTTCTATGGACCAAAACTTGAATTCGTTCTAAGGGATGCCATTGGAAGAGATTGGCAATGTGGTACCCATCAAGTTGATCTAAATTTACCAACGAGACTCGGTGCCACTTATATTGGTGAAGATGGGCAAAAACACACTCCGGTTCTATTGCATAGAGCCATGTTTGGCTCTCTAGAACGATTCATAGGAATTCTTATAGAGCATCATGCAGGAAATCTGCCATTATGGTTATCTCCTCTACCTGTAAAAGTACTCACCATCACATCAGAGGCGGACGATTACGCTAAAGAGGTAAGAAAGCAGTTAAAAAATGCCGGAATTGAAGCAGAATGCGATCTTAGGAATGAAAAAATATCTTATAAGGTTAGAGAACACAGTCTTGCAAAAATACCAATATTAATGGCTGTTGGCCATCGTGAAGTTAAAGAGAAGAGTGTTGCCATCCGACGTCTTGGATCACAAAAACAATCAACCATCAGTCTGAATGATGCCATTAAAGAACTCCAACTAGAAATTCAAAACACCCAAACATAAATTCAGCAGTGCTTCATAAGAAAAACACACTAGTAAAGAGCAAAAAATTAGCTTTATTGTTATTTTCTCTTGCCCTTACCCAGATAATTCATGCCGAAACCCATACTTATTTTCCATCTTCTACAGAATGGGAAAGAAAAACACCAAAATCATTAGGCCTTTCAACTCAAAAACTTCTTAAGGCGATAGATGTAGCTAAAAAAAATACAGTTGTAACACCTCATGATATGAACAAGTTTATCGAAAATAGTTTTGGTAAAGAACCATTATTTAGCATCATGGGTCCTGTTAAAAGGAGAGAAGATGGCTCTGGGGTTGTCATTTACAACGGTTTTATTATTGCCGAATGGGGTGACATAGAAAGAGAAGATATGACTTTCAGTGTCACTAAAAGTTATCTTTCAACTATAGCGGGGCTGGCCTATGACGAAGGCTTGATATCGGATGTCAAAGAAAAAGTAAGAATTAGTTTTCCACATGAGAGCTTTAATGACCCACATAATGAACCCATCACTTGGGAGCATTTTCTGCATCAGAATTCTGATTGGAGCGGAACCTTATGGGATAAACCTGATTGGGCGGATAGACCTGCAAGCTATAACCCTAAGATTGCAATCAATCGGGAAATGCATCAACCAGGAAGTTTCTATAAATATAATGATACCAGGGTCAATATGCTTGCATTTTCCTTACTCAATCTATGGAGAAGACCGCTTGATGATATCTTAAAAGAGCGAATCATGGATCCAATTGGTGCCAGTGCAGAATGGAAATGGCATGGTTATAAAAATTCATGGGTAAAAATCGATGGCAAACGAATGCAGTCAAAATCTGGAGGAGGTCATTGGGGTGGAGGTTTCTTTATTAGTACACTGGATCATGCGCGTTACGGTTACCTATTAATGAATAACGGCAAATGGAATGACCAACAACTCATTTCAGAGGATTGGATTAAAATGGCAACCACGCCTTCCCCAACAAATTCTCGTTATGGTTATCTCTGGTGGCTCAATACCAATCCATCGGTTTCTAACGCACCAACTTCTGCTTTTTATGCGAGCGGTGCCGGTGGGAATTATATTTGGATAGACCGAGAGAATGAACTATTAATTGTAATGCGTTGGGTTCGAAATATGAGAGAAGTCCTCGCTGCTTTTACCGAAAGCCTAGAAAATAATTAATAAATTTACATAGTAGGCATTGAAAACTCAGCTCCAGATCTGATTCCAGTTGGCCATCTAGAAGTGACAGTTTTTAGTCTTGTGTAAAATCTAACGCCCTCCATCCCATACACGCCATTACAACCAAATAGCGACCTTTTCCATCCTCCAAAAGTATGAAACGCCAATGGCACTGGTATCGGTACGTTAACCCCTACCATACCAACTTTAATATTATTGGAAAACTCCCTGGCCGTATCGCCATCTCTAGTAAAAATAGCAGTGCCATTGCCAAATTCGTGGTCATTAACTAACTGAATGGCCTCATCAAATGTCTCTACCCTAAGTATTGTTAGGACAGGACCAAATATTTCTTCCTGATAGACTCGCATATCTTTGGTTGCATGATCAAATAAAGTGGGCCCTAAAAAATAACCCGTTGAGTTACAAATCTCATGATTTCTTCCATCAACCAAAAGCTTAGCCCCTTCATCTTCACCAATATCAATATATGATTTAACTTTGTCCCGATGTTCTGCTGTGATCAGTGGCCCCATGTGATTAGAGTTATCGGTTCCGGGTCCAACTTTTATGGATTCAATCTTAGGCAATAATTTTTCAAGTAATGGTTCTGTTGAATTACCAATTGTTACGACAGCAGAGATTGCCATACATCGTTCCCCTGCCGAACCATAACCGGCGCCAATTAATGCATCAGCCACTTGATCCATGTCTGCATCAGGCATCACTACTAAATGATTTTTTGCTCCACCGAGCGCCTGGACCCGTTTACCCTTCTCTGATGCAGTTTTATAAACGTGCTCTGCAACTGGAGTGGAGCCAACAAAACTGGCTGCAGCAATATCGTCACTATCAAGTAAAGTATTCACTGCAACGTGATCTCCGTGTATTACATTAAAGACACCATCAGGCAATCCTGCTTCTTTCAGCAATTCCGCCCAGACAATTGCACACGATGGACTTTTTTCTGAGGGCTTTAAAATAAAAGTATTGCCACAAGTTATAGCTAATGGAAACATCCATAGAGGCACCATGGCAGGAAAATTAAAAGGTGTAATACCGACACAGACCCCTAAAGGTTGCCTCATGGAGTAAGTGTCAACGCCTGTTCCAACCTGATCATTGTATTCACCTTTAATTAAATGAGGCATACCACAGGCAAATTCAACCACTTCAAGTCCTCTCTGAATAGAGCC
>JAYZHY010000015.1:0-4156 GCA_036166115.1 Pseudomonadota bacterium
TAGACCCCTTATTCGACTATGAGCACAATCAAGATTGGATGCTGATTGCAAATCTTTTGTTAACAAAAGATGGGATGTGGAGAAAAAGAATAGATAAGAAAATTGGGTTTCCTGCCACAGAGAAAAATCACAAAGAAACTCTTAAGAAGATAATTGATGACTTAACATCAGATAATTTTTTAAGAGATTTGCTTCACATGGTTAGATACCTACCTCCGCCTCATTATGAAGAAAAACAGTGGTCAGTGCTTCTATCTTTATTTAATTTATTGCCTACGGCAACTGCTGAACTTAAACGTTTATTTGTTGAAAAAAATACATCTGATTACACAGAATTATCGGACTGTGCTCATCAAGCACTAGGTGATAATGATAATCCTACAGACCTTGCTCTTATGATGGATTACAGGCTTAAACATATCATGGTAGATGAAATTCAAGATACTTCAGCTCGTCAATATGAATTAATTGAGAGACTTATTCAAGGTTGGGAAGTGAACGACGGAAGATCATTATTTCTTGTCGGTGATCCGATGCAATCAATTTATAAATTTAGAAATGCTAGCGTTTCACAGTTTTTATTAAAAACTAAACATGGTATTGGTGAACTGAAACCTGAGAACTTGATTCTTAGAAAAAATTTTCGTTCAGGTGCTTTACTGGTAAATGAATTTAATAATGTTTTCGAAACAATACTTCCAAAGTGCGAAGACTTAATTACCGGTGGTGTAAAATTTTGTGAATCAATACCAATTGCAGAAAAAATGAATCATGGAAACTATCAACTTCATACACTTTTTAACGAAAGCCCAAAAAACGAGGCAATTTATACAGTTAATCTTATAAAAAAGAAGGTAGCTGACACTACAGGCAATATAGCGGTATTGGTCAGATCAAGGCTTCATTTAATGCCAATAATGCATGCCTTGAATAGGGAAGCGATTAATTATAAAGCAATCGAAATTGATAGACTGACCGATTTACCAGAAATAATTGATCTGCTGTCTTTGACTCGTGCGTTAAGCCATAAAAATGATAAAGCTGCATGGTTGGCATTATTGAGGTCACCTTTAGTAGGTTTAACTTGGAAGGAAATATTGGTTTTAGTGAACAATGATAGAGGTAAGTCTATTTGGGAATTACTGCATGAAAAGCAACGAATAAAATTCCTTTCTGAAGACAGTCAAGTCTTGTTGAGTAATTTTCACGAAATTATCACTCAATTTATTGATATTGGTAACATGATCTTTTTAAGAGATCGTGTTGAAAGGGCTTGGTATAAACTTAGAGGTCCAGCATTACTTAAATCACCTGAGCAATTAGAGAATATCAAGAGATACCTGGATGTACTTGGAGAAATAGAAGTAGGTGGCAGTCTCGAAGATCCCTCCGAGTTAGAGGAATTAATTGATAATTTTCGCGTCTCCAGCTCTCCTGTTATGGAGGCGCGCATCCAAGTGATGACAATCCACAAAGCCAAGGGACTAGAATTTGATCATGTAATTTTACCTTCATTAGGCCGAATCGCCCGTCCTAGTGAAAGAACAGTACTAAATTGGTTAGAAAACCCGATAAATGAAAACGAGATATTAATTAGCCCCATTGGTTCCACAGAAAATGATAAGTTGCATTCATACATTCAAAACTCAATTAAAGAAAGTGAAACTTTAGAGTTAGATCGTCTCTTGTATGTTGCTTTTACAAGGGCTTCAAGATCTTTGGATGTGATTGGAAATGTGAATGTTAAAAATGAAGACAACAACTTTTCCTTAAAGTCACCAGCTAAATCATCATTATTATCTAGGTTATGGAAAGTTATAGAGGCAGACTTTCAACGAGAAGCCAAGCATCAGGTAAATGAATATGATAAAAATATCGAAGTTAGAAAAAAATATTTAATTCCAACATTAAAGCGAATTAATAAAGATTATCAAATACCGATAGATAATAATCCTATTGCATTTGATTCTTTATCATTAGCTCAGAATGCAGACAAATATGATTTAATTGAGTTTTCGTGGGTAGGAGAAAATGCAAAACAAGCTGGAATTATTGTGCATCGGTGGGTGCACAAATTCTCTCTTGAAAAGCAGATACCTGCTATTAATGATCTTCAATTATATAAAGATATTTCTAAGAATTGGGCAAGAAATAATTACGTTAAAGAGGAACAATTAACAGACGTTATAAATAGAGTAGAAGAAACTTTAATAAACATCATTGAAGATAAAGATAATCATTGGTTTATTATAGGGAATGGTTTTTCGGAGTTACCTTTAACTGGTATTTGGAATAAAAAATGTTATTCAATCATCATTGATAGAATAAACATCGATGCTAAAAAAAATCACTGGTTAATTGATTACAAAACCGGAACACATCGCGGTGGCGATGTTAACAAATTCATTAATGACGAAGTTGTTCGCTATCAAGGTCAATTGGAAAAATATGCAACGATTTATAAAAACTATTGCGGTGTCATGCCGACAGTAGCCCTTTATTTTCCTAATTTAAAAAAATTACAGCTTGTTTAGTTCAAATAATTTACAGTTCACCTTCAAATCGAAAGTTTCTCTGATTTTTTTCATTTGCTGATCCGAGAAACGTAAGCATAGTTTTTATGTTTTCTGGAGTGAAAACATTAGACGCAACGACACCTGTTAAGACGTATTTACCGTCTCTTGTAATTGTTATCGTGCCGGCGACATCTAATAATGCGTTGATATCATCAAAGCTGCCAATAATTTGATTATTTTGTGTTATTAAATCAATTTCATAACTCCCAACTGATTGATTTGATAACCCCTTTATTATTAAATCATACAAAGTTATTTTTCCATTGATTAATGTTGGAGCACCTGAATTCATAATAATTTCATTTATATTTAATTTAATCGCACTGTCAATTCCAAAATATGGAAATATAGTCTCCAATGTGCCATGCGATAAATTACCTTTTAATTTTTTGAAATTTATAATTTTATTTGATTTTAGTGTAAGAGCTGTGTCGACCAAACCATTAAATGGGTACATAGAGAGCTGGTAAGATACTTCGCCTGAGAATAATTTTTTTGGTATAAATTCCCATTTTATGTCTCTTAGGTACCATCTATTTATTTCAGCCTCACTGGCACTTCCTTTCCATATTGTTCCATTAATTCCATTAACTTTAATGTGATTGCTTTCAAGCCATTGCTGGCTAACTGTTGCTGGAAATTGAATGATCAAAGCCAGCATAAATAAAATCAATATAAGCGCCACTTGAATGCTTTTGATACTCTTTATCATTATTTTATTATGAGTGTAAAACTTGCGTTCACTGTACCTGGATTTCCAGATTGAGGTATGGATAAATTGGCTGATTCTACATCTAGGTTATAATTCTTATTTAGCTCATCAAGACATTGAATTATTTTATTAAAAGCAACATTATTTAAATCAATTCTTATTCTATTGTCATCGATCGGCTGGCTTCTCTGAAGGGCTGGAAGGATATTAAATTTCCTCAATGATCGATCTATTAAGATAACTAATGATTCACTGGTATCAATGGTTTCCTGAAGATTGAGATTTACTTGGTTTTTATTTTTTTTGAGGTATTTGATTTCGACCATTGACCATTCTAATTGTTTTATCCGAGCTTCCAGAAAGTTTATTTTAGTTGAAAGTGGTTTCCATATATAAAAAGGTATTACCAAAACAAGGATAAAAATTATTCCAACAGCTAAAGCAATTCGCTCGCGAGTTTGGAGTGATTTAAGCCATTTGTTCATTGACTGAGAACCTGTATCTCTATTCGGATTTCGACTGTATTATTTTCTTGACTTGTAGACTGTATTCTCGCTGCATAATCATTGTTTTGATTAATTCCTCTTGCAATTGCATCAAGTAGGACAACATTAGGAGTAAAGAGCCTAATATTAAAGATGCTTCCTTGGTAAGTAATAGAATTTAATAAAACATTATCTTTGTTTTTGATCGCATCGCTGATTACGTCAAGACCTTCGAAAAATAATGAATTTTCCCTTATTTGTGGATCGCTTCTTTTAATTGCTGCAATAATTCTGATCGGATCACTTATATCGTTTGCATTGGTTGCAAAATATCGATATTCATTCAAAAAGCGTGATGCCAGATTTTTTTCATACTTAGACAG
>JAYZHY010000016.1:0-3652 GCA_036166115.1 Pseudomonadota bacterium
TCAATGACGCCAACGCCATTGAAGATCTTTTTAGGAAATCAGGGGATGATATCGGAGCGTTCTTGGTTGAGCCAATTATGGGGAATTGTTGTGGCATCAAGGCTAATCGTCAATACATGGCAGATATTCGTTCTTTGTGCGATAAATATGAAGTGCTTTTAGTTATTGATGAAGTTAAAACTGGATTTAGGGTAGCAAAAGGTGGCGCCCAAGAATTATATAATGTAAGCGCGGACTTATGTACCTTTGCCAAGGCAATCGGAAACGGTTACCCGGTTGCTGTTGTTGCTGGCAGAGAAGAGATTATGCGTCGTGTTGGAGGTGATGATGGCGTTGTTCACGGTGGAACTTTTACCGGTCACTCCGTTTCCTTATCTGCGGCTGCCAAAACTCTTGAAATATTGGATGAAACTAACGCATTAGAAAATATAGAGGAATATGGTATAAAATTACAACAAGGAATAAGTAAAATTCTCAATAGTAGGAATATTGCTCACGATTTTTCTGGGCATCCTTCAATGATGGGGCTATTTTTCGCTAGAGAAGCCCCTAGTGATTACAGGGGTTGGTTGAATTCGGATTATCAGTTTTACGATACACTTGCACCTCATCTTCATGAGCTTGGTGTATTGGTTGAGCCTGATTCCAGAGAACCATGGTTCCTATGTGAGTCTCATGATATGAAATGTTTACAGGAAACACTGGACAAATTTGAGCAAGCAGTAGACATTACCACTAAAGAAATAAACACATAATAACGAAGTGAAATGATTTAATGAAAAAGTATGACGCAATAGTGGTTGGAGCGGGTCACAATGGACTTGCTAATGCTGCGTTTCTCGCAAAAGCTGGGCTGGATGTTCTTTGTTTGGAGAAGAATGATTACATCGGTGGTGCCGCAGTGAGCCGAGAGTTGTATAAGGATTGGAAATATTCAAATTGTTCATATGTATGCAGTTTATTGCGACCAGAAATCTACAGAAATCTTGAATTACATAAGCATGGTCTTCAAGTAACTCCTTATGGCGGATCATTACAATTTATGGAGAATGGAGATTACTTTGGCTCATACCATGATTCAGAAGCGGCGCATCGTGAGATGGCGCGACATTCATTGCACGATGCAGATGCATACACAAGATATTCAACAGATACCATGCGTCAATGCCGGGTTATTCGTGATTTTCTTTTACGAACCGCTCCTGATCCTACTTCATTCAAACCAAGAGATATCAAGGAGTTAATTCTACTTGGGAACAAATTTTTAGAGTTAGGCGAAGATCGGTTATATGAAACAATTCGTTTCTGGACGATGAGTGTAGCAGAATATTTAGATGAATATTTTGAAACTGATGTTATCAAAACAGCTTTTTCCGGTAGCGGCATTATTGGGACTGCGTTAGGTATTCATTCTCCCGGAACAGCCTATGTCTTGTTGCATCATTATATGGGTGATGTGGATGGTAACGTGGGGACATGGGGTTTCGCTAGAGGTGGCATGGGAGCAGTTTCCAATTCCCTTGCTGGAGCATTTCAATCATATGGTGGCGAGATACGCTCTGAAGCTGGAGTTGATCAAATTATTGTAAAAAATAATCGAGTCAAGGGTGTTGCACTCGAGAGTGGCGAAGAGATCTATGCACCAGTTGTAGTTTCTGGTATGGATGTAAAACGAACATTTTTAAATTGTATGGATAAAAGAGATTTGCCTGAAAATTTTTATCAAAGGGTTAAGAATTTTAAAATTAGAGGCTCTTCTGGAAAATTGAATATTGCTTTGGATGGCATGCCGACTTTTCCGGCACTTCCTGAGAATAGTGAATTTATAGGGCGCGCAGACATGCATTTCATTGACTCCATGGAGAGAATGGAAAGAGCCTATGACGACTGGAAAGATGGAACTTGGTCAAAAGACCCATATATCGATTGTACAATTCCAAGTGCAACCGATCCTACAATGGTTCCTCCTGGCAAACATTTTATGAGTTGTTTTGTACAATATTGTCCTGCTCAGATTGAAGGTAGGGTTTGGACATCTGAAGAAAGAGAAGCTTTTGGAAAGAGCGTTATTGATCAAATTTCAAACTACAGTCCAGATTTTAAAGATTTAATTCTGCACGTTGAAATAAGAACCCCTCAAGATATTGAAGATCAGATAGGGATCACTGAAGGAAACATTTTTCATGGCGAGTTAACCATGGATCAACTTTTATTTAATCGTCCTGTCCCTGGTTTTGCTCAGTATAGGGCTCCTGTTAATGGTTTGTACATGTGTGGTTCCAGTACACATCCTGGCGGCGGCGTTATGGCTGCACCAGGAGCCAATGCTGCTCGTGAAATACTTTACGATCTAAAATTAGAAAATACTGTACCTGAGAATTTTGGCGATGACTGATAAATACGATGCAATAGTTATAGGTGCTGGTCACAATGGACTTATTTGTTCCACTTTATTAGCCAAGGCCGGAAAAAAAGTTTTGGTGTTAGAAGCAAATGATCAGGTTGGTGGCGCAGCCATAACAAGAGAATTTTCTGATGGCTTTTCCGTATCAGCATGCGCACATTTGTTGTATCAAATGCAACCTCAAGTTAAAAAAGATCTAGATTTAGAGATCGATGTGGCTGCTACAGACCTTACAACCATCGTATTATCAGAAAACGGAAAACATATTAAGTATTGTGGGAATGATGTTTCTGGAGTCAGTGATTCTGACGTGGATAATTATCGTAAGTTTTATAAACGTATGACCAAGTTTGCTGATTTATTAAAAACTTATCTTAATAAACCACCGCCAAGACTAGGGACGAAAAATAAAAAAGACTTATTTACTCTCGCCATGCTTGGCTTTGATATGCGCAAAATGGGTAAAGTTGAAATGCGCGAATTTTTAAGGCTCATTGGTATGAATATATATGATGAACTTGATGAGCGATTTGAAAGTCCCCATTTAAAAGGTGGCTTAAGTACAGATGCAGTGTTAGGTACACATCTTGGGCCGCGTTCACCAAATACCATATTGACTTATCTCTATAGGATGGCAGGGAATCACGGTCAGTTGTCATCTCCTAAAGGGGGTATGGGCAGTGTAACAGATGCTTTGAACTCAAAAGCAGAGTCAACTGGTGTGGAAATTAAGACTAATTCAAGGGTACAGAGGATTATTATTCAAAATGGTGTTACTTCGGGGGTCGAACTGACCGATGGAAGTACTTATGAAAGTTCTGTAGTAGTTTCTAACGCGGATCCCAAGAAAACTATTTTGGGGCTTGTAGGAGCAAAACATGTTGAGATACGTTTTACACATAGGATTGATAATATTCGGATGAAAGGTAATGCGGCAAAACTACATTTTGCTTTAAATAAATTACCAAAATTAAAAGGATTTAAAGAAGCCGATTATGCTCAGCGTATACTGATAGCCCCTAGCGAAAATTATGTTGAAAAAGCTTTTAATCCAGCAAAATATGGCGAAAGCTCGCCGAATCCAGTTTTGGAGATTACTTTCCCTAGTGTTAATGACAGTCAATTTGCCCCAACAGGTAAGCATGTTATGTCAGTAATAGCTCAATATGCCCCATACAAGCATAAAGCTGGATGGAATCAAGAATCGCGCAATGAATTTCTAAATGCTGTGCGCTCTGCTATGAAGGG
>JAYZHY010000017.1:0-7391 GCA_036166115.1 Pseudomonadota bacterium
CATAAACGGTCTATCTGAAAACTCCATCCTACGCAACCATTTCACAGATGAATTGCCTTCATAACCTGGATTTAATAACCGAATCGGATAACCATTTTCCGGCCTGACAGCTTCTCCATTCTGAGCGTAGACAATCATGGATTCATTCCAGATCTGTTTAGGGATGCTACGAGTTAATACTGCAGCGTCAGAACCTTCAGCTAGGAACCAAGTAGCAGAGGGCTTAACACCAACTTCTCTTAATAAGGTTGAGAGCATTACGCCAGTCCATTCACTTTGGCTTGTCATTCCGCAAATATTTTGTGGAGTAGTATACTCGCCAGCTTCTCTTGCTAAGTTTCCTGAGCACTCAATAAAGCAAATACGACTGACTGCCGGGAAGCGTTTTAAGTCACTCAATGAAAAAGTCATTGGTCGATCTACCATGCCGTGAATGATTAATTTATGTTTTTCAGGGTCAATAATAGGCACTCCCGCATGATGACGTTCAAAATGAAGATCTGAAGGGGTGATGGTTCCATGCAGTTGGTGCAAAGGTGACCGAGAACTGGTTCCAGTGTATCTAACATCACGCTCATAATTTTCGAATATTGAGCGTTTTCCAATCTTCGTAGCCCATTGACTTGCAGTCACTTTTGCAGGATCGTCAGGTGCGAAAGGGTGATCAGTTGAAGTTTGTATTTCATTGCCCTCTGAAGTTTTTGCAAGAATGGTTCCAGCGGCTCCTGCCATACCAGTTAGCACACTTCTTCTGCTTATATTTAGTTTATTTTTTTTGTTTTTCATGGTTTAGTGCACGACATTGTAATCAAGTCGATCATCAGTAATAAATTTATCATGTGCTGGCATTATTATTTCTTTTAGTGTGATTGCAGTCAGCTCAACATCTTCGGAAATAATGTCATTTAAATATAATAAATAGGCAGAAATTGAATACACTTCATCAAATGCTAGTGATCCAGGTGCATTCATAGGCATTGATCTTAGAATATAATCATAAAGAGTAGTGGCATAAGGCCAGTAATTTCCAATGGTGCGGCATTCAAAGCCACAGGCAGAATCTCCCTGTGGAAATATCTCTCCCGGCCTAGCAACCAATCGATCATTGAGCCCACCTTCTCCATTTGCACCATGACAGAAAGCGCATTTTGTTGCGTAAAGTGTTTTTCCTGCTTGGACTGTTCCTTTTCCTTTTGGCAGTCCGGTTCCATCAGGGCGAACATCTAGATCCCATTTTTGGATTTCTTCGTGTGTAGCAGGATGCCCAAAATTAAAAAGTTCTTGATCAGATTTATTGCTTGTATTTTTGTTAGAAATTATGCCTTCATCAGCAGTTAAATTGCCAATTATCAAGAAACTAACGATAAAGAATATTATATGAGTCTGCAGGTATGATCTCATTCTTGTTCCGTTTTATTTTTGTAATTATGCAGTGATATTCTCAAGTTATCTGTCTTCATTCAAGAGAATTTAATTTATTTCTTTTGAAGAGATTTGATAAAATTTATCATAAAGCTTGTATTTTTTTGTTTGTGGCGCTAATTTTTGCATTAGAACGTTGATGGGGACAATATAAGCTATTTTTGTTTATAGCGACTGAAGGATGGTGGAAGCTTCAGAATATGTATAGCCGAAAGATCACCCCGGAGTTATCACCTGAAATGCGATTTGCAGAATAGGAGTGATCGGGTTATCCACGATATGGATATAATGAGGCGAAAAACATATATTTTTCGTAAAACCGGGTGGTACCGCGATAACAATATTATTGCCCCGGACGTTTAAAAGGCGTTCGGGGATTTTTTTTGGGTAGAATATAAATATGAAGTTTAAAGAAGTAGATACTAGATATAATGGGCCTGATCTTGAGAAAGATATTTTGGCGTTCTGGAAGAAAAACGATATCTTTAATAAAACCATTGATCAATCGAAAAATCGCCCATTGTTCACTTTTAATGAAGGGCCACCCACAGCAAATGGCAAACCAGGAATCCATCATGTTTTGGCGCGTTCTTTTAAAGATGCATTTCCCAGGTACAAAACCATGCAGGGATTTCATGTACCAAGAAAAGCCGGGTGGGATACACATGGACTACCTGTTGAGCATGAGATAGAAAAACAGCTGGGTATTTTCGATAAGAAAGAAATTGAATCTAAGGTTGGTATAGCTGAATTTACTAAGCGTTGCCGTAAATCTGTGATGCGCTACATAAAAGATTGGGAAAAGATGACCGAAAGAATGGGTTTTTGGGTTAATACAGAAGAGGCTTATTACACTTTAGATAACAAATACATTGAGAGTGTATGGCATTTATTAAAAGAGATTTGGGATAAAGATTTAATTTACCGGGGTTATAAAGTGGTTCCTTATGATCCGCGCATTGGTGCCACTTTATCTTCGCATGAATTGGCTCAAGGTTATCGAGAGGTTGAGGACCCTTCAATATTCGTTCGCTTTATTTTAGAAGATGAGGAAAATACATCATTTCTTGTATGGACCACTACACCATGGACTCTTCCGTCTAACTTAATGCTCGCTGTAGGCGTTGATATTGATTATGTCTATGTGAAAACAGAAAAAGAAACTTTGATTCTTGCTGAAGAGTTGTTGGATTCAGTGATGCAAGACAAAGCATATTCAATCATTAAAGGCATTAAAGGGAAAGAGCTAGTAGGTAAGAAATACCAGAGACTTTTTGATTATTTAGAAGTCAAAAATGAAGGCGTATTTAAAGTATATGCAGCTGATTTTGTTAGCACGGAAGATGGAACAGGAATTGTTCATTGCGCCCCAGCATATGGCGTAGATGATTTAGCCTTAGGGCAAGCGAATGATTTACCGGTCTTGCATGCCGTTGGTCAGGATGGGAATTTTGTTCAGGAAGTAGAACCTGTTGCCGGTTTGTTTTTTAAGGATGCTGATAAGACATTAATTCGAATTCTAAAAGATCAAGACTTGATATATCGTTCAGAGAAATATTTACACAATTATCCGTTTGGATGGAGAACAGGTGATCCAATCATCTATTATGCAAAAAACGCATGGTATATCAGGACTTCAAAATTCAGTGAACGTATGACGGAATTAAACAAAACCATTAATTGGGTGCCTGAGCATATTCGAGATGGACGGTTTGGAAAATGGTTAGAAAATAATGTTGATTGGGCGTTATCTAGGGAGCGTTTTTGGGGAACACCTTTGCCTGTTTGGACGGATAATGAAAATAATTATCTTTGCGTGGGATCAATAGAGGAATTGGAGCAACTGTCTGGAAAGAAATTAGACAAACTAGATTTGCATCGCCCAAATATTGATGACATAAGCTTTGAGAAGGACAGTAAAACATGGACTAGAGTACCTGAAGTGATTGATTGTTGGTTTGATTCGGGTGCAATGTCGTACGCTCAATATCATTATCCTTTTGAAAATAAAGAGGGGTTCGATCAACAATTTCCTGTTGATTACATTTGTGAGGCCATTGATCAAACTAGAGGTTGGTTTTACACATTACATGCTATAGCTACCTTGGTGTCAGATAAAGTGGCCTACAGGAATTGCATTTGCTTAAGCCATATCGTTGATAAAGATGGGAAAAAGATGTCTAAATCACTGGGAAATATTATTGATCCTTATGATGTCTTTGATAGTGTAGGGGCTGATTCACTTCGATGGCATTTTCTTGCAAGGATTTCTCCGGATATTCAGAAACGAGTCTCAATAGGAATCGTAACTGATGTGGCCAGTTCGTTTATGAATACGTTCTGGAATACTTATGGATTTTTTGTGTTATATGCCCGTTTGGATGATTTAGATTTAGATACACCATTGCCCGTGCATCAAAGACCGGAAACTGATAGATGGGCGCTAGCTTTATTAGATAGAACGATAAGAGTGACTACTGAAGCAATGGACCGTTATGATGCGAAATCAGCTGGCGAGGCAATCGAATCTTTTGTAGATCAATTAAGCAATTGGTACATAAGAAGAAATCGACGACGTTTTTGGAAATCTTCAGATACAGAAGACAAACGCTCAGCTTATATGACTTTATATCAGTGTTTGGATGTCATCCATCGATTGATGTCGCCTTTTGTCCCTTTTGTTGCTGAAAACGTATATCAAAATTTGGTTCTAAAAAATCAAGCTGATGCCCCATTAAGCGTGCACATGACACAGTGGCCAAAAGTTCAAAAAGATTGGGAGAATGAGCAACTATTGGTTGAAATTAGTGTGGTGCAAAAAATTGTAGGATTGGCTCGCGCCGCAAGAGCTCAATCCGGAGTTAGAGTGAGGCAACCTCTTTCACGATTATTGGTGAGAACACCGGATGAAAAGACAGCACAAGCAATTAAGAATCATCAGTCTCAGATACTAGAAGAATTAAATGTTAAGAAAATTGAATTTATTGCTCGTGATGCAGAGCTTGTTACTTATTCGATTAAACCGAATTTACCCAAGCTTGGGAAGACTTACGGAAAAATGATACCTATTATCAAACACTCCTTAGAAAATACTGATTCAAGTGTTATAGCTACTAAGGTTGCAAATGGGGAGTCATTTGAAATTGATTGCGATGGAAAAGTATTAAATTTTGAACCCGAAGATGTGTTGATAGAAACAAAATCCGCTGAAGGCTATTCCTGCGGAGAAGAGGCTGGTTATCTAACAGCGTTAGACACTAAATTAGATAAGGAGCTCATTAAAGAAGGGTTAGCAAGAGAATTAGTAAGATCGATTCAAGAAGCGCGTAAAAACTCTGGTTTTGATGTTTCCGACAGAATAATGCTTGGCATTAGTGGGTCAGAAATTATTGAATCCGTTGTAGATGGTTATCGCGAATTTATTATGACAGAAACTTTGGCTACCAAATGGCAAACTCAGATAGAAAAACCACTTATTTATGAAGAAAATAGTTTGGATGATGCGTCTTGGTTGATTGAGATTTCAAAAGATAATAATTATAAAAAATAATTACCGAAATAAATGACAATATTTAAACATCTTATTTTGAACCCTTAATCATTCCAAGAAACTCTGTTCGTGTTTTTGCATCTTTCCTAAATGATCCAAGCATTTGACTGGTAACCATTGAAACATCAGATTTATGAACACCTCTTGTTGTCATGCATTGATGTATAGCTTCTATAACAACCGCACAGCCTTTTGGTTTTAGTACATCTTGGATGCAGTTTGCAATTTGTGCGGTCATTTTTTCTTGGACTTGGAAGCGACGTGCAAACGTTTCAACCACTCTTGCCAGTTTACTTATACCAACCACTTTTTTATTTGGAAGGTAACCAATATGAGCTTTACCAATAATGGGGGCCATGTGATGTTCGCAGTGTGATTCAAATGTGATATCTCTAAGAACAATCATTTCATCATAACCCTCTACTTCTTTAAATGTTCTTTGCATGTATTTGATTGGATCTTCATTGTATCCTTTGAACCAGTCTTCATAAGCTCTTACAACTCTTGCGGGAGTTTCTTTTAATCCTTCTCGATTTGGATCTTCACCGGCCCATAATAAGAGAGTACTTATTGCTTTTTCTGCATTGGCTCGACTGGGCTTACTTATTGATTTGTTAACTTTTTTCTTCATTTTGGACCTTGAAAGAATATTTTTATTTAGTGTTAATTGATGGTTTATATAAGTGTGAGTTTTATATACTACAAGATACGCCAGTACCTTTCATTGAACAGTAGCCATTAGGGTTTTTTGCAAGGTATTGTTGATGATACTCTTCAGCGTAATAGAATTTATCTAGCATTTTAATTTCAGTTGTTATTGCACCTAAGATCTTTGACGAAAGAAGAGTTTCCTTGTTATTTTCTTCATCAGACAATTGTTCTTGATATCTTTCTAAAGAGCTTTTAGCTAAAACCATTTGTTCATCTGAGTTCGCATAGATTGCAGAACGATATTGTGAACCAACATCACTTCTTTGTCTCATTCCGTGAGTTGGGTTATGTGACTCCCAAAAAATCTTGAGTAATGCTTGATAGTCGAGTACATGAGAATCAAATATAATCATTACTACTTCAACGTGACCAGTTGTATCTTTACAAACGTCTTCGTAAGTAGGATTAACTGTCTCACCACCAGCATATCCAACTGCAGTGGTATGAACACCTGATGTTTCCCAAAAAAGTCTCTCAGGTCCCCAGAAACAACCCATACCGAATATGGCTCTTTCCGTATTTTTAGGAAAGGGAGGTTCGAATGAATTATTCTTTACGAAATGATTTTTCAATGGATTGACCATAATCATCTATATTAAATTTCATTATTCTATTATTTTTCATCACTTAAATCATCCGATCCCGCTTGATCACTTGTTTCGTTTTGTTTATAGAAAAATTGATGTTTGTAACTGACGTTTTGCGCGATGACAGGATCTCTATTTTTGAATTTTGGCCGATAAACAAGATGTCTTATATTATTTCCTATGACTTTATGCATTGCATCCAGTCCGTCTGGGTTAAAGGAAGCACGATTGATGTTTCTTGCAAGACCTCTTTTGGTGACATTAAAGTTGAAACTGACGAATGCTTCTTTGTATTCAGAAGGGGTTTCAGTTTGAGTTGAAGTGGATGAGTCTTCAAAATATATTGGCGGGTTTATCCTTTCTAAAATTACTGGTATTTCTAATGATGCGGCTCGATACTCTAGTTTTATTTTATCCTCTGAAAGCAAGTCCCAGATTATTCGATATAGTTTATATGATCTATTAGCGCGATCACTGAGTATATAATAATCAGCCAAATTCATTTTTGCTTCAACGATTTGCAACCATGATGTATCTGGGTTTTTTTCTGTTATACGAATGGCTTTTTTTAGGTAAGAATCACCTTTTGAAACCACCGGCGGGTCATCATATGCCATGGTAGTGAAATGAATAAAAATATAAGATCTACCGAGCTCTGTTAGAGGTCTTATTAGATCTAAACTTTCCTTGCCTTTATGAGTTTCAGTGATTCTAATTATTTTCCTCCACGTTCTTCGCTCTTTCTCATATTGAAGAGCTTTTCTTTGTGATTTAGCCAATGTTTCAAGTGCAGGTATCATCTCTAGACTATCTGGGTCGATATTGCGCGATTGAAGGTAATAAATTCGTTTTTCGACATCAGCAGCTCTTTTTGGTTCGTTTGATGACGCGTAAACATCAGCAAGAGATTGCAGATTTTCCAATTGTTGAAGATTATGAGGACCATCATTAACGTGACTGATATGGATTGCCCGATTGTAAGAATTTTCTGCTAAATCTGCGCGATTTATACTTAATTGTGCTTCAGCAAGACCTTTAAGTGGGTTTATTAAAGTTTTGTCCAGATGGTTTTCTATTCGTTCAATTATATCGATAGCCGTTTCATAGTTTGTAATAGCAGA
>JAYZHY010000018.1:0-12002 GCA_036166115.1 Pseudomonadota bacterium
AGAAGGGGTTCATAGACCGATTTGTGGCTTTACTTGATCAAAAAAGAGTGGGTTTAACCGATACTGTTTTTGTTCATATTGTCTTAAAACGTGAAGAAAAGAGTGAATTATTGGCATTTGAGGAAGCGGTAAAAGAGATACCAGAAATACTTGAATGCTACTTAATGACTGGTGAATTTGATTATTTACTGCATATTGTTGTCGCCAACATGGCTGATTTTGAACGCCTTCACAACGATTCACTTACCCAACTTCCTGGTGTATCACGTGTCAATTCAAGTTTTGCCATACGCACAGTACAAAAAACTACACAGCTGCCACTGACTTAACTAATCATCTTGAGGCACGTATTCTTTTGGGGTGGTGGCGCCCTCTCCAAAAAAATACTTCTCCATTTCTTTTTCAAGAAATTGCCTTGCCTCCGGTTCAATTGGGGTTAATCTATACTCATTGATTAACATGGTTTGGTGACCCAGCCACTGCGACCAAGCCTCCTTACTAACCTCTCGATAAATTCGCTGCCCCAATTCGCCTGGATAGGGCGCATAATCGAGTCCTTCCATCTCTTTCTTTAGAATGCAGCACATAACTTTGTGTGACATAACGAAATCCTCTTAACTTACATTTTGCAATAATTTTTTAACCGGTGCAGCCAATCCGACTTCAGCTGGTCTATTTAACATATACCAATACTCATTCGAATTGAGTTTTAATTTACACGATGCATCATCAACCCGCACTTCAATCGGTTCTATGTCTAACGTGTAATGACTGAAAGCATGGCGAAACTTACGTTTTTTGTTTATTCCTATTGGAGGCATCTTAAAGCGCTGTCTGCACCATTTTTCAATGTGCTCATCTTCTCTCAATTCCGGCAAACTTGATAAGCCCCCCCATATGCCTGATGCAGGTCTTTGTTCAAGCAACACTTTATTTTTGGCCAATAATAAAACTACCCGCACAGTTCGATGCGGCTTGTTTTTCATTTTCTTTTTATGTGGATACACATTTTCCTCTGAGCGAGCATGTGCAATACAAGTGCTTTTTATCGGACACATTTGACATTTCGGATTTGCTCTAACACAAACAGTTGCACCCAAATCCATCATGGCCTGAGTGTAAGAGGCAACCCGATCTTCTGGCAAGTGACCACAGGATAACTCCCAGAGGGTATTTTCAGTTTTTCTTTTGCCGGGCCATCCTTTGATAGCATGGAAGCGTGATAATACTCTTTTGACGTTGCCATCTAGAATGGCGTACTTCTGATTATCAGATAATGCCAAAATGGCGCCAGCCGTAGACCTGCCAATCCCAGGCAACTTAATTAATTCATCAAAGGTCAATGGAATATTGCCATTGAATTGTTGGTCAACAATACGGCTCATCTTATGCAGGTTTCTAGCGCGCGCATAATATCCGAGCCCAGACCAATGATGCAATACCTTCTCAAGTGGAGCTGCCGAGAGTATTTTTATGCTTGGAAAAGACTCCATAAACTTCAGATAATAAGGGATTACTGTTGCCACCTGTGTTTGTTGCAACATAATTTCTGATACCCATACGCGATATGGCGTAATTCTCTTCTGCCAAGGCAAATCTTTTCGGCCTGCCTTGTCATACCAGTCCAATATGCTCTTCGAAAAATTAAATTTTTTCATCGACGGAATACTCAATAACAGTTCTATTCATCTTAATTGATTAAGCAGTCTTTGTTTGATTGATTTATTTAAGATGTCGCCCTGATTTAAGAGGGAACGTTCCACCTGGTGACGAAATATACCTTCGATATCCGGACGAAATGTCACCATGTTGCCTTCGTTACGCACCCGAATGGGCATCGTGCCCTCAGAGAAATCAAAGTATTCCTCGTCACTCAATTGTAAAATTGATTGCAGTTCTTTATCAAATGTTGCAACAATTGAATAATTAAATATCCCGTCCGACAAACTGACTTTACCTTGTCCGATAATCGAAGTGAATGGCATATCCACAGCAAACACATTATTAATAAAAATCTTGTTCAGAACAGTTCCGTGGGCGCGTAATGAAAAAACGCCCGTCAAATCATGTGATTGTGTTTCGGGCGCATCCTCTCGCTTATAAATAGCACGCGCTGTTCTCAATTTATGCCAAATATCAATCCCCAGCCACTTCCCTTTATTTAACATCACATCTAATGATCCGCTCAGGTTTTCTTTTAGCTGTCCGATGGTTTTGGCTTCACCGTCTAATTCAATATTTCCTGATAGCTGGCCAATAACATTTGTATTGGTTGAAAACATTCGATCGAGATTTGTTTTGCCATCGGATTCTAACTCAATATTCATATTGAATTGATTGAGCTTGATATTTAGGTCCACTGTATTGTTAAGAATCAATTTCTTTGAATTAAGGCGAAAATAAATTTCTTGAAAATTTAAAGAATCTCTTGTTGAGTGATCCGATTCATGTTGCATTGAAGCATCCTTTGCATGCAGAGAGAGTTCTGGAAAAATCTTTACGTTCAATGGCCCCTTTATATGTAACTCATAGCCCGTGAAAAACTTTGAGCCCCAAGCGATCAAAGGTCGCGTATCTGAAAATTTTATAATTATTATAAAAAATACAACACTGGTAAAAAGCGTTAACACACCAACAGAAAATATTCTTATAAGCTTTGATGAAGTCCTCATAGATGCTCTATGTTTCTCGCAATCCTTTTAGGAAAGAAACAATATCTTGTGCGCTTTCCATGGTTTCAACCAACGCCGATCCTACGATAGCACCGGTGGCATGCTGAGCGATCATTGCCACATCCTCTGCTGATCGCACACCAAATCCAGCACAAACTGGGAGGTCAGAAATCTGTTGTATTTCATCCAAATAAGAAGAAATATTATTTGCGAGGCCTGTCTCACTGCCTGTTATCCCTGTCATGGTCACGGCATAAACAAACCCTTTGGATGCTTCACACAGCTGAGTCATTCTCTTTTTGGGTGTGGCTGGTGTTACCAGTTGAATCAGCCCCAAATCTTTTTTACTCAAGGCCTTACTCAATTCATAACTTTCTTCTAAGGGCAAATCCGGCACTATAAAACCACAAACTCCTGCCTCGTGAGAGCGCTCAGCCAAATTCTCATAACCAAAGGCAAGCAGAGGATTTAAATATGACATCATAACCAATGGCGCTTCAATGGAAGCACTCACTGAATCAATTTGATCAAAAATCCAGGAAAGATTCACGCCATTCTGCAACGCTGCATGACTGGATCGTTGAATGGTCATTCCATCGGCCATTGGATCAGAAAAAGGGATGCCAATCTCAACCACGTCACCAATTTTACTGATGTCGATCAATGCTTGAGAAAATGTCTCTTTATGAGGATAACCAGCGGTAAAAAATGGCACCAGGGCAACGCCTCTGTTCTCTTTAGCTTGCTTTAGTGACAGGGTGATTTTGTTGTGAGACGACATCTGCAATCACTCCTTTATGTATTGTGAGAGTGTCGACATGTCTTTGTCGCCTCGCCCAGAATTACCAATCAAAAGCCGTTTACCTGGATTCTTTTTGGCCCACTCTTTGGCTGCCGCATAGGCATGGGCGGTTTCCAAGGCGGTTAGAATTCCTTCTGTTTGGCACAACTCTGTTAAGGCTTCTAACGCATCTTCATCTTTAACGCTAACGTAATTTACCCTGCCGATGTGTTGCAATAAAGCATGCTCCGGTCCCACACCAGAATAATCAAGTCCAGCAGAAATTGAATGCGTTTCCTGAACTTGCCCATCTTCATTTTGCAAAATGATTGTGTAAGCACCTTGTAATACGCCCGGAGTTCCTGTTGCCAAGGTGGCGGCATTTTGACCTAAGCCGTCGCCCGTGCCACCGGCTTCAACACCAATTAACTCAACATTCTCATCACTTATTAATGGGTAAAACAACCCAATGGCATTGGAACCGCCGCCAACACAAGCAAATGCCGCATCAGGCAATGCTCCCGCTTGCTCTAGAATTTGCCTTCTCGCCTCACGCCCTATAATCGATTGAAATTCTCTCACAAGATATGGATAGGGATGGGGGCCTACTGCAGATCCAATAATATAATAGATATCCATTGGATCAGACACCCATTCACGCATCGCCTCATCGATGGCTGCACGGAGTGTTTGATCGCCAGAATCCACGGCGATCACTTCTGCCCCAAGTTGTCGCATCCGGTCCACATTTGGGGATTGCCTTTGTATATCAACAGCGCCCATATACACCCGGCATGGCAACCCAACTCTTGCGCATGCTGCCGCTGAAGCCACGCCGTGTTGACCGGCGCCTGTTTCTGCAATCACTTGCTTTGCACCTAATTTCTTTGCCAGCATGGCTTGACCAATGGCATTGTTAATTTTGTGTGCACCAGTGTGGGCCATATCTTCGCGTTTTAACCAGACTTCTGCTCCCCACTCTTTACTCAATCTCGGAGCGTAAGTCAGAGCGGTAGGCCTGCCTACCCATTGATTTAATTCGTTATGCCAATCCGAGATGAACTGATCATCACTGAGATATTTTTTTACTCCCACTTCAAGCCGAGAAAAGGCAGGCACAAGTGTTTCAGGGATGTATCGACCGCCAAATGGACCGAATCTGCCTAATTCATCTGGAAATTTGCCAGCCAGAACGTTCTTATACAAAACTGCTTTTTCAGATTCACTTATATTTAACTTCATGCTTTCTTTCCTCTATGCCACGTCAATACTTTTTGCGGATTGGATAAATTCTTGAATCTTTTTGCTGTCTTTCCTTCCTGGTGAAGATTCAACGGCACTGGAAACATCCACACCATAGGGTCGCACCGTTTCAATTGCCTCAATCACATTATTGCAGTTTAACCCGCCCGCCAGAATCAGATTTCCTTTTTTTGCAATCATTGCCGCTTGATGCCAATCAACCCGTTCTCCTTTTCCACTATGTCGTCCTTCATAGATAAAAGGACCTTCTTTTGGGATATTTGTATTTTGTTGATGTTCACGAAACACAGGCCATTGATCAATTCCTGAAGGAACACTCAAGAACTCAAAATCAGAGGCGTCTGTCTGTATTGCATCAGGTTTAAATTCTTTTGCAATAGTATCCCATGACGCACTGTCTGGATTCAGAAAGACGGCAACACGCAAAATACATCTCGGCACATTCTCGGTAATCTTTATTGCGTTTTCTATAGAAAGCTTTCGAACTGATTCAACAAATACAAACCCTAAAGCATCAGCACCTGCCTCAATCGCTGTTTCAATATGTTCACGTTCTTTAAGCCCACAAATTTTTACAAATGGTTTCATTGATCAATGCCCCGACCTGCCGACAATAAATCTTGTATCAATCGATCCGGTTGTTTACTCTTCATCAAAGCCGTGCCGATTAATGCCATCTGATAACCGCTGTGTTTTGCCTCAACCACATCATCTAAAGAATAAAGACCGCTCTCAGCTACTGATATTGCATCCAACGGCAATTCTTTGGCCAACAAATTTAATCTGTCAGAGTTGACCAATAATGTTTTAAGATCTCTTGAATTTACGCCAAACAATAGTTTATTTTTTTGTGCTTGATCTTGATACCTCGATTCTTTCAATAAAGATTTGCACAGATCAAGATCATTGCTATCAAAAGATTCCAATAACACAAACATCGAAAGATCGAATGCACAATCAAGCATAGTCCTTAATTTAGATGGCGAAAATAAAGCGGCAATTAATAACACACCGCTGGCACCATGTGCTCTGGATTCCATAATTTGCTTTACATCCACTAAAAAATCTTTCCGCATGGCCGGCAATGAAAAGGCTTCTAAAGATGCAGCTATTTCCGTAAGATGCTGAATGTCTCCATCAAAACGAGATGGTTCAGTCAACACCGAAATTGCTGCAGCGCCTCCTTTCGCATACGTAATTGCACGAGTCGAACGATCTACTTCTGGCTGAATTAATCGCCCTTCAACAGGAGATTTTTCCTTGAATTCAGCGATGATATCAAAGCTTGACAATTGCAAATCAAAGATCGGTAAATCAAGCTTCTTTTCGTTGAACCTATCAGGCAATAACGCGGCCCTTTTTCTGCTGTGGTCGGCCATTTTATTTAGAAAATTTATCATGGCGCGAGGAAGTAACCCTTAAATTTATTGAGAAATTTAATGGCCTTGCCAGTATCAATCGCATTGGCCGCAATTCTCACGCCATCAATTGGATTTGATGTTTTCCCCATCAATTCTAAAACCAATGAAACACCCATTAATAAAGCATCACGGTGAGCGCCTTGGTCCTCTCCACTAAAAACACGTTCTAGTTCATTTGCATTGTATTCAGAATCATTGCCCAGCAAATCCTTTGTATCGCACCTTTTAAGTCCGTAATCTTCAGGTTGTCGAGTATGTTCTTGTATTGTTCCGTTTCCAACGTCATACAAGAGGAAATTACCGATGGGAGTGGCTTCATCCCACCCAGCAGCCCCGTGCACAACAAATGCGCGTTCGATGGGTAAACCAGATAATGTTTCTGCCATCAATTTGGTCGCATCAGAACTGAATGCTCCAATCAATTGATACGGCGGTGCAGCAGGATTACTGAGGGGACCAAGCATATTAAAAACAGTTCTCACACCCAGTGCATTTCTCACTGGCATTATAGCTTTCATGGCCGGATGGAAAGCAGGCGAAAAAAGAAAAGTAAATCCGAGATTATTGAGCACAGAAATCGCTGTTTCTTTATCTTGTGGAAGATTCATGCCAATACTTTCGAGCATATCCGCACTGCCTGAACGGCTCGAGATGGATCGATTCCCATGTTTCACTACTTTTATATCACATGCCGCAGCAAGCAATCCTGTGCCAGTGGATAAATTCAAACTGCCAGATCCATCTCCACCTGTACCCACTGTATCCACAGTAGGTTCGTCGTCTGGAATTTGGGGTTTTATGGCCAGATCACGCATACCTTTTGCAAACCCTCTAATTTCATTTGCTGTCTCACCCTTAGCTCTCAGCCCAGCCAATAAGGCACCGGACAAAGCCGCCGAAACTTTCTCGGCTGCCATGGCCATCATCAACTCATACGACTCTTCCTCGGTCAATGAATTTTTATCAAGTACTCGATTTAACATATCCGAAAAAATTTCACTCATGATTACCCATCCTTAAAAAATTACGCAATAGTGTTGGTCCATCAGGCGTTAAAATGCTTTCTGGATGAAATTGCACCCCTTCTAATGGAAGAGATTTATGCCGCACACCCATAATCTCTCCGATATCGGTCTGTGCCGAAATAACCAGTTCGTCAGGCAATGAATCGACATCGACAGAGAGGGAATGATAACGTCCAGCAATAAATGGGGTGGATATGTCCTTGAAAATTGTCGAAGCATCGTGGTTAACTTGTGATGTTTTTCCATGCATTAATGTTTCGGCGCGTATAATTTCACCGCCAAAAAATTGGACTAGGCATTGATGCCCGAGACAAACACCCAATATTGGTAATTTTCGATGAAATGCTTCAATTATTTTTATCGAAACCCCTGCGTTTTGAGGATTTCCTGGTCCAGGGGATATCACAATATGTGTAGGCTCAATATTCTTGGCAGACTCAATGTCAATTTTATCATTTCTATAAACCAGTACATCTGCACCCTCAGATTGAAAAGCCTGTACTAAGTTGTATGTAAAAGAATCGTAATTATCAATCAGGAGTATGCGGGTCTTTTGGTTATTCATAATCCTTCTCCTGCCATTTTCAAAGCTTTTTTCAAAATTGCGCTTTTAGCAAAAACTTCACGATATTCACTCTGTGGATCGCTGTCTTTAACAATACCAGCACCTGCTTGAAAACTATATTCATCATCTTGGAAGACGATTGTTCTGATTGTTATTGCTTGATCCATGTCACCATTAATATCGAAATAGCCAGCAGTTCCGCCATAAAGTCCTCTACCTTCTATTTCCATGTCTTCTATAATTTCCATCGCTCGAATCTTCGGTGCGCCCACCAATGTTCCCGCTGGGAAGCTCGCCGCAAACAAATCAAGTGCGTCTTTACCCTCCGTCAGCTGACCTTTTACTCCGCTTACAATATGCATCACATGACTGTATTTTTCTATTAATCGATAGGGGTCAACTTTTATTGTGCCCTCCGCCGCCACTCTTCCTAGATCGTTTCTTGCTAAATCCACAAGCATAACGTGCTCTGCAGACTCTTTGGGATCTGCTAATAATGACTCGGCAAAATCATTATCTTCATCAGGGGATTTGCCTCTCGGCCTTGTGCCGGCAATGGGTCGAAGGGATGCATCTTTTCCCTGCAGTTTCACCAAAGCTTCAGGCGAAGATCCGGCCACACGAAGGCCGCCAAAATCAAAATAAAACATATAAGGAGAAGGGTTCAATAATCTCATTGCCCTATAGACATCAAAAGAATCAACTTTAGATTGTCCTTTAAAAATCACCGACAAGACAATTTGGTATATATCTCCCGAATCAATCCATTCTTTGCACTTTTCAACTCGTTCGACGAACTCTTTTTCATTCATTCCAGGTAGAGGCTGGCCAATATCCACCTTTGGTGTATTTTTTGGAGTTGTGGAACAAAGTTTTTTGATAATCACTTTTTTTAATTCACTTCGTTCATTTTCAGAACCAGAATGGAGCAATGCAACTCTCCTTGTTAAATGATCAAAGACCAAAACAGAAGATGGCAAAACAAACATTGCTTTTGGCAAGGATGCTTGCGTTTTTGTTTTTGATGGGATTTTTTCAAACAATCTGACAATATCGTAGCCTGATACCCCTACTAAGCCGCCAGAAAAAGGAACCTCATCTATTGTTGGTTTCAATTTTGGAGAAGAGCTCAAAATCTCGCGAAGAGAATTTAGATACTCTAATTTGTTGGTTGGAGAGCAATGCGTCTTATCATTGATATGAAGACCAGATTTATTCAGCTTAACTTTGATGACATCGCCAAAACCCAAAAATGAGTATCTTGCAAGACGCTCTCCACTCTCAACACTCTCTAGCAGAAAACAAGGCTGAAGATCGTGAAGCTTCATGAAAACGGAAACTGGTGTATCCAGATCTGCAACAATATCAAATGGCGATGAAATTGACATAAAAACCTTTCTTTTAAATAAAAAAACCCATCTCCTTCTTTGACTAAGGAGATGGGTTTTTTCTTTTTTATTTTAAATAAAACTTATCCTAGCACCCACTCCTTTAGTGAACGCCACGCCCATACCCAAAAAATTTCTTTGTAAATAATACTCATTAGCAAAGAGTATCTCTCGAGACAAGCATTTCGTCAACCCCAAAGCCCATACATTGAAGGCAGAACTAATGAAAATCCTATCCACATGATAATGATTAACGGAATTCCAATTTTTAAAAAATCAGAGAATTTATAACCGCCGGCACTAAGTATTAATAAATTTGATTGATAACCGAATGGAGTGGCGTAACTCATGTTTGCCCCAAATAGAACCGCCAAAATGAATGGCTCAGGGTCTACTTGTAATTGTTGTGCAATACCAATGGCAATAGGTGTTCCAATTACAGCTGCGGCATTATTTGAAACAATATTTGTCGTAATAGACATAATTAGCATAAACAGACTCAGTATCAGCGGAATTGGTAATCCTGCAGCCATGGATGCAAAAGAAGCGGCAAGATAACTTGCCATATTGGTTACCACGAGTGCCTTTCCAAGTGCCAAGCTGGCTACAATAATCATAATTATTTTTGTGGATAGGGCGTTGGCTGCATCTCTCCAAGAAATGCACCCTAATAACAGTAGAAATCCGACTCCAATAAGAGCGCTTACTGAGATCGGCAAAAAACCAAAAGCAGCGAGCAAAATTACTGATCCAAGAACAGTTAACGCGCGTTTTGATTTGTGTTTTTGTGGTAAATCCTTAGCGCCATCCAAAACCAACATTTTTCCACTGTCTCTTAATGATTCAATTGCTTCTCTACTGCCCTGAATTAAAAGAACATCACCTGCCCTGAGTCTGACTGCATTCAAATCCCCAGTAATCTCAGGATTGGGTGTTCTAGCTCGATGAATTGCTAATGCCGTCAGTCCATATTTATTTCCAAAATTAACGCCTTCAAGACTTTGATAATGAAGTGGTGAGCCTCGTGTTACCACAACCTCAGCCAATTGTTGTCCTTCCTCATTAAGTGGAGTTTCGTCATCAATAGGGTGTTCTGAATCCGAGAGGCTATATAAAGTGGCGCCTAGGACTTCTTCAAAATGCTTTAAATTTTCTGATGTATCTTTAACAAATAAACGATCTCCTGGTAACACAACAACAGAAGGGTAAGGAGACAAGACCACAGACTCGCTGCGCTGGATCTTTTCAACACGAATTTCTCCATTGGTGCTTGCGAGAATCTCAGACAATTGCTTGCCTGCGGCAAATCCTTCTTCATTAATCAATAATTGACTATTAAAAATACGAGGCGAAGTATCAGACATTGGCGGAGTTCTTTCTGGTAACAATTTAGGTGCAATCAGCCACAAGAAAAGAATCCCCACTCCACCCACAATAGCCACAGGTACCATAAAATCAAACATAGAAAAATCACGTATTCCCGTATCCCTTGCCAAACCAACCACCAACAAGTTAGTTGATGTGCCGATCGTAGTCGACATTCCACCGATAATTGCTGCAAAACCCATCGGCATCATTACATTTGAAACAGGAAACTTAGTGCGTAATGACACACCGACCAATATAGGCATCAATAACACAATAATTGGCGTGTTGTTCATGAAAGCACTCAGAACACTTGCTGTAATCATTGTAAGCAAAAGAGCCAAGACTGGCCAAGACATCCAAGCCTTACTTATCAAAGAAGCAAGCGGCTGAAGCGCTCCCGTTCTTTCAATTGCTTGACCGATTATCATCAGTGTACAAATTGTTATTAACGCTTCATTACCAAACCCCGCAAAGAAATCCAATCGTCCAAATGTTTCTCCGCTAACTGTATAAGGAAAGAGCTGGAATCCACCAATGAGTAACAGTAAAACAATAAAACTGGTGGTCTCTAATGGGATTTTGTCACGCGTAAAAAGTATTAACGCAATACCCGTTAACATTAATACAGCAATACCGTGATAATCAGGAGTAATTATTTCCAATGATTTTCGTTTCCATTAATTAATTAAGAATTAATATTTTACTATTATAACGCAATTCAGATCGCTTATTTTGTGATAATGCAAAACGATCACCATCGGATAAATGCGGATTTTTTCAGAATGAAATTTGATAAGATACCAATATTATGAAAGCAGTTTTTCTTGATTATAATACAATTGGTCCAAACGATTTGGATCCTTCGCCTTTGATGAGACGTCTTCCAGATTTAAAATTATTCGACTCAACATTGCCAGAAGAGATATCACCGCGTATCAAAGATGCGGAATTCATTCTGACCAACAAAGTAAAATTAGATGCGGATAATTTAAAAGATGCCAAACAATTAAAATTCATCGGTTTGACTGCCACGGGTGCTGACAATATCGACTTAAAATATGCCCAAGAAAATACCATAAGAGTATGCAATATTCGAGCATATTGTACGCAATCAGTCGTTGAGCATGTTTTCGCTGTAATTTTGAATCTAACCCATAATATTCAACAATACGATAAATTGGTTGCAAACGGTGCTTGGCAACAATCGGACGACTTTTGCGTCCTGCAGTATCCAATTAAAGAGCTCTCTTCAATGAAACTTGGCATAGTTGGTTACGGTGAACTTGGAAGCAGTGTAGCCAAAATGGCTAACCATTTTGGCATGCGAGTATTGATTACAACACGATCAACAAAAAGCTTAAATAAAAATGAGGAATCTGTAACACTTCAAAAACTTCTTAAACATTCTGATGTTATTTCATTGCACTGCCCCTTAACAGATTTGACTAAGAATTTAATTGGTGAAAAAGAATTAAATTGCATGAAATCAAATGCCATTTTAATTAATACAGCAAGAGGA
>JAYZHY010000019.1:0-5119 GCA_036166115.1 Pseudomonadota bacterium
CAACAGCTGCACAAGGCATCCTGGTACAAAACCAAGAGGAACTCACGCCTTCAAATTATCCAGCGAAGTTGATTTGCGTCTTTGATTGCCCAACGGCTGCAACCATAAATGCTACCGCCCAAGCGGCAGCAGCGAATACAGCTTTGTTATCGGACAATGACCCGAGTAACGACCCTGCTAGTTCTGTTGTGGTAAGTCCATTTGCGCCTACATCAGGTCAGTATTGTAAATCTGGCGCATCTGCGGGGCAATGGTGTAGCGGAATTTTAGATAGTGATAAACAGGTATATACTGCATCTGGTATATCAATTGTAGACAGCACCTCTACTGCCATGGGATTTTCTTCTAGTGTATCCGAAGAAGTCCTTGGTCAAGCTACCTACAAACGATACCCAAATGATTCATGGGAGGATGAGTTAAGGTGGGGCGTAAGAAGCGGGAGATTGCTTGGAGGGGCAACAGAAGCAGCCATGCAAGCAGATCTAGATAAGCTTGAATGTGAGAGATCAGACAATACTGCAGCGGTAAGTGCGGATAATCCTTATCGTGAAACCCATCCGGTGTTTGATGCCACAGCAAAACGCTATTGTGATAATGCTTTTTGGGAAGGCACAGGACCAGAAACTTGGTATGAATTGTCTTTTGGTGCCTCTCAATGGGACAGAAAGCGTTACGCGGTTGATCAAAGTACCGCTGACTACGTGACTTTTGCTCGACCCACAACGGTTTATTATCAAATACCAAATGATGCTACTCTTTACGGAGAAGATGCCGATAAGAGCGTGCGACTCGAGTTTGGTGGTTTTGGTGAGTTATGGGGAATTCCAGGTCATGTTATCGATACCACTACTGGTGCATCATTGGGAGAGTTCTTTCAAGGCGAATGGAAAGAGAATTACCGTTATGTCAATCGCTTCATGATTGAGCCATATAATGGGGTTGATCCTGTGTTAACCGTAAAAGGTGCAGATACCACTTATAAAGTTAAAGCTTTAGGCGGTGAACAATGGTTGGCATTGAAAGCATCTGCAAAAGATACCTTGACTTACACTAAGTCGGCTGACAATTTGCCAGCATGGTCTAACATTATTAATGTAGGACCAACGAATGATGAAGGTGAAGCTAATGTCAATGCAATCGGAGCTGTACCAGCTGCAGCGGATCTTATTAATAGTGGTGACGCAGCGGTTATTCATGGTGAGTTAACCATGACCTTCACAGACTAACGCTATACTAGAAATAATATAGCGCACAAATAATAAGGCCTGTATGTATACATACAGGCCTTATTTATTGCTTTTAATTTTTAACTGGACAATCGAAAGGCATTTCTGCAAGCTTAAATTGTGTTTACTTACCCCGATATTGACCCTGTAATTTTCTCACTAGGCTTCTTAAAGGTGCGGTGGTATGGATTGATGTACCTTATTGGATTTGTCATTGCCATGCTGCTTGCAAAGAAAAGATGCAATCAGGCTTGGTCGCCAATAAAAAAAATTCAAGTGGATGATCTGATTTTCTATTGCATGCTCGGTGTGATATTGGGTGGTCGTGTGGGATATGTTTTTTTCTATGGTTGGCAGCAATTAATTTCCGATCCATTTTATTTGTTCAAGATTATGGAAGGGGGCATGTCATTTCATGGCGGTTTAATAGGGGTTATGTTTGCGCTTTGGCTATATGGACGTAAATTAGGTCATGACTTATGGGTAATGATGGATTTTGTGGTGCCGCTAGCTCCACTTGGACTCGGTTTTGGTAGAATCGGCAACTTCATAAACGGAGAGCTATGGGGTAAACCCACAGACGTTCCTTGGGCCTTTAAAGTCAATGGCATAGCTCTGCATCCCTCTCAGCTTTATGAGGCTTTTTTAGAGGGATTGATGTTGTTTGTCATTATCTGGATTTTTTCGCTTAAAAAGCGCCCTAAGATGGCTATTTCGGGCTTATTTTTTGTTTGTTACGGGTTGTTTAGGTTTTTTGTTGAGTTTTTCCGCGTGCCGGATGCGCATCTTAATTATTTGGCTTTCGGGTGGGTTACAATGGGACAGGTCTTGACCGCACCAATGATAATTGTAGGTTTGTCATTACTCTATTACGCTTATAATTCCAGAGCCACCTTAAAGTAAGTTAAAAATGAAACAATATCTTAATCTTTTGCAGCATGTTTTAGATCACGGTACTCATAAAGGAGACCGGACGGGAACTGGGACGGTGAGTGTCTTTGGGTATCAAATGCGTTTTAACCTAAAAGATGGGTTTCCTTTAGTGACAACTAAGGCATTACATATTCCATCCATTGTGCATGAGTTATTGTGGTTCTTAAGTGGTGACACGAATATAAAATATCTAAATGATAATAAGGTTTCTATCTGGAATGAGTGGGCCGATGAGAAAGGAGAATTAGGTCCAGTTTATGGATCTCAGTGGAGAAGTTGGCCAACCCCAGATGGTAAGTCATTTGATCAAATTAGTGATTTGATTGAACGACTTAAATCAGACCCAGATTCAAGAAGGCATATTGTTTCTGCTTGGAATGTTTCAGAGATTGATCGGATGGCATTGCCTCCATGCCACTGTTTGTTTCAGTTTTACGTTGCCAATGACATAATTTCTTGTCAATTGTATCAACGCAGTGCTGATATTTTCTTAGGCGTGCCTTTTAATATTGCCTCCTACGCACTTTTATTACATTTGGTGGCAGAACAAACCGGTTATAAAGCAGGAGAATTTGTTTGGACTGGAGGAGACTGTCATCTTTACTTAAATCATCTTGAGCAAGCAAAACTACAATTAACTCGTAGGCCTTTTGATTTACCACAATTAACTATAAACAAAGATAGAAGTTCAATATTTAATTACGTGTTTAGCGATATAGAATTTGTCGGCTACAATGCCCATGAAAAGATATCTGCACCGATTTCTGTATAGGTAGATGAAGCATCTATCGATAATTGTGGCGAAATCTAAGAACGATGTAATAGGTAACAATGGGCGATTACCTTGGCATTTATCTGAAGACCTAAAAAGATTTAAATCCATTACCATGGGCAAACCAATCATAATGGGACGTGTTACCTATGAATCCATTGGTAAACCATTACCCGGTAGAGAAAATATCATCCTTACTCGTAGATCAAATTATCTTGAGAAAGGGATTACGATTATTCACTCATCAGATGAAGCTCTTAAAAGTGCGAGGGATTCAGATGAAGTTATAATCATTGGTGGCGGAGAGATTTATAAAGAATTTTTATCAAGGGTAAATAGGCTGTACATTACTCATGTTGATCTACATATAGATGGCGATGCTTTTTTTCCTAAAGTTGATTATTCAGATTGGCAGGTAATGAGTCGCGAAGATTTCCCTGTGAGTAAAGATAGGGAAATTGGGTTTTGTTTTGAGGTATTAGAGCGGCGTTAGCTTTTGCTTTATTATCTTTTCTGCCTGATTAAAATCGATTTGATTTAGGTTATCTCTATTCCTCGTCAGTTCATCAAGAATTTCTTTTTGTATTTCACCTCTTTCTTGTGATACAGAATAGGGAATTTCCCCGTGAAACATAACCATCGAGTAACGCGGAATGAAATAACTGGGAAGATGTTTCTCAAGGGCAAATGACAACTCTTTTTTGAGGCTATATTTCTTATCCAATACCCCATCACGCATTTCAATATAATTTTCTAGGGCCATATCTTGGATTGCATGGGCATTAGGTAATTGTGTTTCTTCGAATTTTTGGTATATGTCATGCCAATCATTGTTATTTTTTATGATTGTATCCAATAAGACACAATCATCGAATGCTGAATTCATGCCTTGCGCATGGAAAGGAACCATGGCATGCGCAGCATCACCGATTAATAGGAAATTATCCTTATCGTGCCAATGCTTACATCTAATAGTGCGCAATGATCCGGTAGGGTTATTGGTGAATTGGCTGGTTAAATCAGGAATCAAAGGCAGTGCATCGGAAAAATATTCACTAAAGAATTCCTCTATATCTTTTTCTTTTTCCAGTGCTGAAAAACTCTTTTCACCTTCTGTTGGCATAAACAATGTAAGCGTAAAATCTCCTTCTGGATTAGGCAGAGCGATTAACATAAATTGGCCTCTCGGCCAGACATGTAAGGCATTTTTTTCTATCTTAAAACTGCCATTTTCATTTGCGGGGATAGAAAGCTCTTTGTAACTGTGCGGCAAAATATATTCTTTAGGAAAGATTGGGTCATTGTCGTTATAACTGCGACGAATTAATGAACTCGAACCATCCGCTAAGATTATTTTTTCTGCTTTCAGTTTATATTTACCCTCAGGAGATTTAATCCCAATAGTTTGTTGCTCATCATAAGACACAATAGTATGTTCAAATTTAACATCAACGCCGAAGTTTTCTGCTGCATCGACAAGCATATGATTTAATCTTGATCGTGATATGGAATAGATGAATTCATTTTTATGCTGACCGTATGACTGCAATTCATTTCTTCCATCTTGATAATGCAGCATCCGACCTTTCATGGGAATTAATAGTGGTTCAACTTCTTTGAAAATGCCTGCGTATTTGAGTGCATTGATTCCACGTACAGACATAGCCAAGTTTATAGATTTGCCTGCTTCCTTTGCTCCAATATTTGAATTCGGATTGCTCCTTCTTTCTCTTACGATAACTGAAAAACCTTGTTTTGCTAACATTATTGAGAATAAGCTACCGCATAAGCCCGCACCCATTATATTGATCACTTGCTTTTTCATTGTTATAGATTTTCGTGGATGGAAGTTTTTAATCGTTCAATAAATTCGAATACATCTTCATAAGAGTTGTATAATGGTGTTGGTGCCATGCGGATAACATTGGGCTCTCTCCAATCTCCAATGACATTTTTTTCTGTTAGAGAATAGAATATCTCTTTGCCTTTAAGGGATGGATCACGAATAACTAATGACAATTGACACCCTCTATTGAATAGAGGCGTTATCGATTCAATTTCCCCATTGAATGTATCTTGAATAAGAAAATCCATATAGCTAGTTAGTTGAATTGATTTTTTTCTTAGTTTTCTGAAAGTGGCCTCTTGAAACATATGCAAAGAGGCGATAACTGGAGTCAATGAAAAT
>JAYZHY010000020.1:0-2554 GCA_036166115.1 Pseudomonadota bacterium
AGCCATTAATAACGGATACTGTTGGACATTTGAGTGACTCCAAATTATCCACAATTTTCTGACCTTGACGAATCAGTTTATAGGATTCATCTTCATCCGACATACCTGTAAATCCTTTAATGTCAGCGCCCATTATAAATCCATTTCTTTTTCCGGAATAGATAATTAGACCTGCAGGAAGATGAAGTTGAATATATTCAAGTATATTGAAAAGCTCCTCTAAAACTTCTGCAGACAAGACATTTGCTGAGCTTTCATACATATCCAGACACAGCCACATCAGGTCGTCTTTATCAGTGCTTAATATCCAGTGTTGGTAATTTTTTTCGTTAATCATTATTCAATGACCTATAATATTTATTATTTGATAGATAGTATAATTAACTACTAATTTATTTAATATTGCAATTTTTTGAGGAGAAAGTAATTGACAATCGTAATTGCACATAGAGGTGCCAGTGGATACTTACCTGAGCACACCTTGAGTGCAGCAGCTTATGCTTATGCATTAGGTGCAGATTTTATCGAGCAAGATGTGGTACTTTCTAAGGACTCACATCCTATTGTTTTGCATGATATTCACTTAGATCAAGTCACCAATGTTAAAGATAAGTTCCCAAATCGAAGTAGGGGTGACGGGCGTTGGTATGCAAAAGATTTTGAACTTCTTGAATTAAAACAATTAACTGTGCATGAGCGTACCCAATTAGATGGGAGTGGGGTTATTTTTCCTGAAAGATTTCCATACGGTCAAGGAAATTTTCAAATACCAACATTGCAAGAAGAAATTGATTTAATAAAAGGTTTGAATCAATCAACAGGCCGCAATGTCGGAATTTACCCAGAAATTAAAAAACCCGCATGGCATATGCAGGAAGGTGTTGATATATCAAAAGTAGTTTTGGAGATACTAAATACAAACGATTATAACTCTCCTGCTGATAATGTATTTTTGCAATGCTTTGATTCAAAGGAATTAAAAAGAATTAAAAATAAATTAGATTCGTCTTTACCTTTGATTCAATTAATTGGAAGTAATGCTTGGAATGAGTCAAACGATAATTATGATCTCATGCTTACAAGAAATGGTGTTAAAAATATTTCTTCCTACGCGGTTGGAGTAGGTCCATATCTTCAACTTTTATATCAAACCAGCATTATAAATAACGATATCAAACCCACGGTTTTCAATCAGTTTGTGCGTGAAAATAACTTGCTTATCCATCCTTATACATTTCGAGCAGATGCAGTACCGCTTGCTTTTAAAGATTATGCCGAAATGGTAATTTGGTTTTCTAATGTTTTGAATGTAGACGGAATTTTTACCGATTTTGTCGATAAAACGGTAAGTTTATTAAAATGAAATAAAAAAATCACATAGTTAGAGTATTTTAGATTATCGGGAATGTGGAAATTGAGTCTCCAAAAACGTGCAATTATTCCATTTTTAAGGTATTTTAAGCGTATTATATTAGGGCAGAAGTAAGTAATTACAACTGCATGTGGTCCCATCAGAAGTTTGATGGGTTGGTAAAATTTAGTAAATACCGAACTAGTAACGTCTAAAAACAAAAAGACTGAGTTTTCGGGGGGAAATATGAACTTAAATATTCGGCGTCTATGGGCGCAATCACTTTGCATATTAGTTGCTTTTTCTGTAACTGGTGTCAATGCTCAACAGATTGAGGAAATCGTTGTAACGGCACAAAAACGTGCTCAAAATCAACAAGATGTCCCTGTTGCATTGGATGCTTTTACAGGCGAAATGTTGCAACAATCTAGCATTAAAACAATGCGGGATTTGGCTGGTATGACACCTGCTTTAACATCGTTTCAAAGTCAAAACGCAGGCTTCTCAAGCTGGGGCATAAGAAGCATTAACACAAGCTCGCAAAACTATGGACTTGAGTCAGCAGTTGGATCGTACGTTGATAATGTATATCGCGCTCGCCAAAGTGCAATCGCTAACCAATTGGTGGATATTGAAGCTGTTGAAATATTACGAGGACCACAAGGAACTTTGTTCGGAAAAAATACATCGGCTGGGGCTATTAGCATAAGAACTGTCGCACCGAGTCACGATCGAAATGGTTTCTTTGAAATCGTCGGCGGAGATTATGGGTTGGTCAATGTCAACGCTGCAGCTAACATGTCACTAGGTGACAATCTGGCCATGCGTGCTACGGTATTCACGAGTGATAGAGACGGTTTTGTTACAAACTTGTCAGCACCAAATGGCGAAAAACTCAATGACCGAGATCGTCAAGGTTCTAGGATTCAAGTTTTATATGAACCGAGCGATCGCACATCAATGCGTTTGATTATGGACTACGCTGAAGTAACTGAAATATGTTGCGCTGCGTTAACCAAAAAGAATAATTTGTTCCATACGCACACTGGTGCAGTGGTTCCTGGAACAGATTTTCTGATTTCTCATCCAACTTTAGGTATGGGGTTCCCAATAACATTGGAAGCTGATTTTAATAAACAACAAGTTTATTTAAACCACTTACCAAAATCTAACGCTGAGGACAAAGGCATATCATTAGAGATT
>JAYZHY010000021.1:0-16202 GCA_036166115.1 Pseudomonadota bacterium
GACCCTTGAGTCAAGATATATGGAATAAAGACTTTAGTCCTTATCTGTAAACAAGAAAATACCATGCAAAAACTAATTACAGTAATTCTTATTATTCTGATTTCTCAAATTGGCAATGCAATTGATACTGGTCCAGCATTTGAGAATCCATTAATGCAAGCACAATATGATCGCATTATTAACGAAGTTCGGTGTTTGGTCTGTCAAAATCAATCTATCAAAAGTTCGAATGTTTTTCTGGCTGTAGATCTCAGAAACGAAATCAAGAGATTGATTGCAGCGGGAAAAACAAACAAAGAAATTGGCGATTACCTTGTTGACAGGTATGGGGAATTCGTTCTTTATCGACCCAGATATAGTGGTAATACACTTTTTTTATGGTTTGCACCTATATTGTTGTTAGCAGTTGGATTACTGATTGCATTTAAGGTAATAAATTCAAAGAAAATTAAATAATAAGAATAATAGACATTAAAATGTTGTGGATAATTTTTATAGTAATGATTTTTATCGCTTTTGGATTAATCCTTGCTCCTTTATACAAAACTAAAACAAAAATACCAAAAAATATTTATATTTTTTTTGCATTAATTGCCCTCACAACAATTTCCACTTATCACTTTGTGGGTGATCCTGCGGCCTCTATAACATCTATTGATACAGCAGAAATTGATAAATCAATCGCATCTTTAGAAGAAAGTTTGACTGGTGAATCATCAGACATTGGGGGATGGCAAATACTAGCAGAAGCATATGCAATGAAGGGTCAATATACCAAATCTTTTGATGCCTATGAAACAATACTCAGCCTTGAAAATCCAAATACGGCAGTAACATTATCTAATTATGGGGAAACAATGATTAAATCTGGAGACTCATTATTAATTCATCAGGCCGATACTTTGTTTTCCAGGGCACTTGATATTGATCCTAACAACACTAAAAGCTTGTTTTATGGTGGACTAACTGCATCGGCCTTAACAAGAACAAGCGAAGCCGCAGAGAAATGGCAGAGATTATTGGTTCTATCACCACCCGAAGAAATACGAGATACACTGAATCAGAAAGTTAATGAATGGCTTAGCGAAGCAAATGTCAATAAATTAAGTGAAAATAATTCATTTGTTGTTGAAGTCAATATTGATGATAAAGTAATATCTCATCTCGAAGAATTTACTGATAAAGTTTTATATATTATCGCTCGAGATCCATTAAAACCAAAACCTCCAATAGCTGTTATACGTAAAAATGTAATGTCCGTTATAGCAGTGATTGATAATTCCAATACCATGATTCCTGGAACAAATCTTGGTCAATACGAGAGAATTGAATTCGTATCTCGTATATCATTATCAGGTGACCCATTGGATACTTCGGGTAATCTTTTTGATAGTGTTATTGTCAATACATTAGAGAAAAAAAATATCTCGCTATCCATCGATACTTACTAAATAATCACCAATTAAATAGCAAGGCATTAATATGAATAACAATATTACTGAAAGAGCAGATATGTGTTTTGCATGTGGGCCAAAAAATCCAATTGGGCTTAAAATTGAATTTACAATTGATGCAATGGGTCAATGTATCGGTTTTTTCAGTGCAAATGAAAATCATGTCGGTTATCAAAATACTGTGCATGGCGGTATTATATATACGGCACTTGATGACGTGATGGCGAATGTTCTTTATCTTCAGAATATTAAAGCTCATACAGGAAAATGTGAGATTCGCTATAGAAAGCCATTAGAAATTGATCAAAAAATTAAATTGATAGGTAAAATTACTTCCAAAAAGAGTCGCTTGATTGCGCTTAGTGGTGAAGCAAGGTTAGTTAAATCTGATGAGCTCATCGCTGATTGCGAAGCAAAATTTATGCTTGTCTAAGGATGGATATGCGCGAAAAACAACAATTACTAGAATCTTTAAGGTTACCCATAATTGGTGCACCTTTATTTATCGTATCTGAACCTGATCTCGTTATAGAGCAATGTAAAGCGGGTATTATCGGGGCATTCCCAGCACTCAATGCTCGACCAAAAGAAGACTTAGAATTGTGGTTACAAAAAATTACCGAGGAACTGAATGCTCATAAAGAAAATAACCCAAAATTAAAAATTGCTCCTTATGCAGTCAATCAGATTGTTCATCAAAGCAACAATAGGCTTAAGCATGATCTAGAGTTATGCGTAAAATACAAAGCTCCTATTGTCATTACAAGCTTAAGACCTCCAGCCGAAGTAGTGGAGGCAATACATAGTTATGGAGGCCTAGTTTTTCATGATGTAATCAATATGAGGCATGCCAAAAAAGCCATAGGTCAAGGTGTTGATGGGGTTATTGCGGTCTGTGCAGGGGCAGGTGGTCATGCAGGTACATTGAGTCCCTTTGCTTTAGTAAAAGAAATTAGGAAGATTTATAACGGTTTTATAATACTAGCTGGAAGCATGAGCACTGGTAAAGATGTTCTTGCCGCACAATGTATAGGAGCGGATTTAGCTTACATGGGAACAAGGTTTATTGCTACAAAGGAGGCTAACGCAATAAATGAATATAAAGAGATGATTATCCAGAGCAATGCTGATGATATTGTTTATTCTTCTTTATTCACAGGGGTTCATGGAAGTTACCTCAAAGGAAGCATTATTAATGCTGGTTTGGATCCCAATAATCTTAAAGAAGGACAAAAAGTAATCATGGATTTTGGTTCAGCCAATAGCAAGGCTAAGGCTTGGCGTGATATTTGGGGGGCAGGACAAGGAGTTGGAACAATGGAAGATGTTCCATCCGTTGCTGATTTGATTGATAATCTCGAATCCGATTACAATCTCACTAAATCCGAATTAAGTGATTAAATTCTTATGAATATATCACTGAGTTCATTTCTTTTTGTTGGTGTAGGGGGTGCTTTAGGCGCAATGGCAAGATTTGGATTAAATCTCCTCTCTAACAATTTCTTAGGGATGAATATTGTTGGCACATTTTTAGCAAACATTCTTGGTTGTTTGTTTGTAGGCGCATTCATTGAATTTATCTATCAGTTATCCTTAAATTCTCTCGATGGCACAACTTTCGAACAACATCGATTGCTGTTTGCAGTTGGATTTTGTGGTTCGTTTACAACGTTATCAGCACTTATATTTGAAATAAATGAACTCTTGCATAATAACCAATTGATGTATTCTTTTGTTTATCTTATTTGCACTTTACTTGGGGGCTTTTTATTTTACTGGTTAGGCAGCACCTTAATAAAATACATAACATTTAATATATAATATAAATGTATGTATTTATTAGTTTTTATATAGTTGAATCTACTTTGATCGGCGACCCATCAAAAAAACGCTCCAATCGAAATGGATGCAAATCAATTGTAGGTTTATTCTGAATCATTTTACTTATTATTTTTCCAGCTCCAGGCCCAATGCCAAAACCATGACCACTGAAACCTGTGGCGAGATAAAAACCAGGTATTTTTTGTAATGGTGTGATAACAGGAACAACATCTGGGGTTGTTTCAACCATTCCCGCCCAAGATTCAATGACTTTCGCATCTTTTAATTCTGGATAGACTTTGCCAACTTGATTCGTTATTTTTGCGATAATGTTTTTGTTTGGTTTCGGGTTTAATACTCTATTTGTTTCAAAAGGAGATACTTTATCTAGGTCCCATGTTTTTGGTGCGGTTAATTCCTCTATAAATTCTTTGCCTATAGATATTTTTAATACGTTGAACTCTTTAATTAAAGCTCGAATATATTTGGGTGCAAAATACAGAGTAGAGGGCGTTATTGGGTGATCTAGGATTGCACCGTGTGCAATAGTATATCCACCATCAAGCCGCTTTCTTATACTTACTTTTTTATCAAAGATATTCCCATTTATTTTTGTTTTTATAGAATTTGTTCTGGCAACAGTTCCTTTTACTTTTAATTGTGGAACTGTAATATCTAAAGATCTGCAAAAAAATGATGACCATGCACCGGCTGCACAAAGAGCGGTAGATGTATTGATAGAGCCTTTCTCGGTAATAACTTTTGATACTTTTCCACCTGATGTCTCTATTCCTCTGACTGAGCATCCTGTGATTATTGTTGCTCCTAACTTTTCAGCTGCTCGAGCGATTGCCAATGTGGCTTTTTGAGGTTCGGCTCTTCCGTCTGTACGAGTAATAATACCACCAAGCCAATTATCTGCCCCTAAGCCAACTTCATTGCTAAGATCTTTTTTGCTAATCATTGCTGTTTTTATATCGTATTTATCCGCCAATTCAAGCCACGATTGGTAGCTTTGTAATTCCTTTTCATTATAAGCGGTATATATGCATCCTCCTTGTTCGAAGCCCGTTTCTTCACCCAATTCAGAGTTAAAATTTCTCCATATATTCAAACTTTCTAACATCATTGGGATTTCTCTTTCATCTCTACCTTGAACGCGAACATAACCCCAATTTCTTCCAGATTGTTCTCCTGATATGAAGCCTTTTTCACATAAGCATACTTTTACACCTTCTTTAGCAAGAAAATAAGCAGTAGAAACGCCAATTATTCCTCCGCCTATTATTACGACATCTGAATTGTGAGGGGGGTTAATTGAAGAATGATGGCTGCCATTCCATATCGAGCACACATTTTCTGAATTATGGTTCATTTTATTTGGTAAAAATTGATTTTTGAAAGTAAATTTATAATATACATATTATGATTACAGCTGAACTGAAACACAAATGACGCTAATTATGAGAAAATACATACATATATTCATAAGTTTAATACTTTTAACGGCGTGCGCTTCCAACGAAGTGCTTAATAAATTACCAATCAAAGCAGAAGCTGAAATAGATATCAGTGGTCGATGGGTTTTTGTCGGAGATTTTCAAAACAACCAAAAGAAAATTGATAAGGCAATAGATCAATCCAGCGGTATTATTTACCGAAGAATTAAAACCACTGGAGTATTTACAGAAACTCAAAATGCCAGTTCTAAAAAAAATGCATGGGGTGTTTCTCATTTGTTCTTTAAAAACGCAAAAATTCTTCGTATCACTCAAACCGATTATGCTCTTTATATTGATTTTAATCGATCTATTGTAGAAGAATACAATTTCGGAGAATTAAAGAAAATTACAATTGGAAATGTCAACGCATCCAGATCTTCAGGCTGGAATGGAACTCAATATCAGATCGATACTCTAGATAATCATGGCATGAAAATAACTGAAAAATATACCATCAGTGATGACATGAATATATTGACAAGAAGTATCGTCTTTAGAGACAAAAGCCTCCATGACACAAAAATTATTCAGAATTTTAAAAGAGAGTCGTTATAAAATAGGCACGTATTCAGTAAGATTTGCTCTCATCCATAATTTATTACTTCGGTACTGCTCAATCTGGACTGGCAAATAATCTAACTCTTTTGCACACCACAGTATGGATAGCTTCGAAGATCCTTTGGCTTGATTCTTGATGCCCACAACTTCAAATTCTCCAAATGGCACATTAATGTTTTTTTTACCTAGATTGCTTACCTCTATGTGCTTTACTTCTTCGCCTTCGAATAACTTGTAATAATTTGGCAATTGATTATTTTTAAGGTCTGTCATAAGTGCATATTTTAATGTGACGCGATCATAAATTAATTCTTTTGATGCTCGTTCATCATTTTCAGTATCTATAGTTGTAGAGATTTTATTTTCCTTCCAATTAAAATCAATCATGATTTCTTTGTCTTTTGGGGAAAGGGTATCGGTTGAGTTAAATAACAAGGGTTTTAACTTCCTGTTATCGATAAAAAACTCTGATGACTCTGTAACGGATCCTCTCATAAAGATGCTTACAATTCCTTTGGTTTCTAATTTATTGATTGCTTTATAATTCTTATTAAATTCGCTTACCGTTGTAGTTAAAATGCCACCGATACCTCTAACACTGACCTTGTAATTTGCATGGTGTGATTTTATTGGTAAAAAAGTATCGCTGAATGAGATAGGCGCATAAAGTATCAAAAGCGGAACAATCCATATTATTATTAACTGGATTGAAAATAACAATTTATTGAATTTATTTTTCATTATGAGCAACTTTGTAAGTGCTATTCATCAGTTTATTCATAGAATCTTCTATACGTGAACGATGTTCTTCAAGTTCATTTAACGTCAAATTCTTTGGGATCTCATATGGTTTACCAACAGAGAGAACAACACGTGCAAATGGTTTCGGTATCATGAACTGATCCCATCTTTTTAAGCTCCAAGATCGATTTGCTGCGCATGATAAAGGAACGATTGGAGCTGAGCTAAGCTTGGCCATAAGTGCAACCCCAGATTTAAATTGATATTGAGGGCCCAAAGGGCCATCTGCAGCAGTGACTATAGAAACTCCATTTTTCATGGCTTTATGTATATCTCTCATTGCAGTTGCTCCAGTCCTCACTGCTGAGCCTCTAATTACGGTGGCACCCCAAGATTTAGCAATTTTTGCTGGCACTTCACCATCGACAGAAGGCGAAACAATAAAACCACCATGAAATCCCTTTTTTAACCACATGGAGACAACAGTCAAGCAAACTAATGTATGTTGATGCCAATAACACGGTGCATAGACCTTGTCATTGTTGATTAATGAAGTAATTACATTATTTTGATCAATCACTTCAATCTTATAGGTGTTTGTTAATAATCTGATGAGTAATTTGAGTAATGGTAAGCCAAAAAAATAATAAATTCGTCTGCCTAGAGACAATTGCCTTTTTCCGTGGTAAAGGGTGGTTTTATTTGATTGCGATTTAGATTGATTTGTTTTTGTTGTCATTATTACTTAAAAAAGAATAATATTTTCTTATTGCTTGTTAAGAACCGATATAAGGTTAACATTTTTTAGATATTATAATTTATTTTTAAATTCGTCCTATGAAAAAATCCGCAAATAACAAATCTTGTAAAATAGTACACAACCAGAAAATTGATATAGATGTCACAAACGAAACACTTCAAAAATTAACTGCATTACAAGCAAAACACGGAAATATGTTTTCATTTAAGACGTCCAAAGACAGTCTTGCCTACTTTATTAATGAACCCGCTTTAATCAAAGAATTGTTAGTTAAAAATCATTCAAACTACAAAAAAGGTCCAGGCTTTGAGCGTATCGAAATGCTGCTTGGTAATGGATTAATAGTTAGTGATGGTGAAATTTGGAGAAGATCCAGACGAATGATCCAACCTGCCTTTTCTAGGCAAAATATCCATAAGCTAATTCAACAGATGCTACTTTGTTCAAAAAATAGAGAATCATTATGGAGTAAAAGTATCCAATCAAAAGCCTTAATAAATATAACTGAGGAGATGGGTGAATTTGCACTTGAATTGATTTTAAGATCAATTTTTGGTCAAGACTACGATCATTTGAGTTCTCAGGAAGAGGGTAATTTATTCTCATTTTTAAGTAAAGATTCGAATCGAGATCTTTCTGTTGTTATGAAAATGAGAAATTTGCGATCACATTTATTGGCATTAATAAAGAGAAGAAAAAAAGACAGTCATGAACAGTTTGATTTTCTATCAATGTACCTTTCAACAAAAGACAAATCAGGAAAGAAGTTTGATGACAAAGAACTCGTCGATGAAATAATTACATTAATTGTAGCGGGATACGAGACATCTGCAGGAACATTGAATTGGGCATGGTATTTAATTGCAAATAATCCCAACATTGAAAAAAGAATTCACACAGAGGCAAAACCAATTTTTTCAGAAGAAAGTAATTTAAATTACGAGTCAGTTATTAGTATGCAATACACACAACAAGTGCTTGAAGAAACGCTTAGGCTTTATCCGCCGGTGTGGTTGTTCTCACGTAAATCCATTGATGATGACAATCTCGGAAAATACGATATACCCGTCAACTCAGATTTGTATCTATCACCATATATACTCCATCGCAGTAGAGAATTTTGGAATAACCCAGAAAAATTCAATCCAGATAGATTCGATAAAACACATAAAACGGAAAATAATAATGCATTCATTCCTTTCTCTCTGGGGCCAAGGCGTTGTTTAGGGGAATATTTTTCTTTCTTGGAAATGAAAATTCACTTAGGGTATCTCATAAATAAATTCAAAGTAAAAAAATTCCACACAGAGGATCCGAGTCTAAATTTAGGTATAAACCTGAGATCAAAGAATGATATATTTCTTGAATTCAAACCAAGATAAATATGCATAAACAACACAAAACTTTAACCGAACTATTTACCAGTCAAATAGAGAAGGACGGCTACATTCGTTTTATTGATGCGAAGTCAAACGAAAGAAGCATTCGTTTTGCTGATTTTGGGGAAGAAGTGCTTAACTGTTTAGGGTATCTTCAAGGTCAAAATTTAAAGCCTGGTGATGAGTTAGTCATCAACACAAGATCAAATTTTAAATTCCTTGTGACTCTATGGGCATCATTGTTAGGTGGAATCATACCTGTCCCGTTAGCTGTCGGCATAAGTAATGAGCATAGAAATAAATTGCTAAAGATCATTACTCATCTCAAAGAACCAAGATTAATGACAGATCATAATGTAAAGGAACGATTAAACACTTTTATTGAAACAAATAATAATTACTCGACTATCAAATCGATTGTTAATAATTGCTTAACCGAATACGAGATTAATAAACATGGAATTGTTCATAATTCAGGTGCTGACGACATAGCTTTTGTTCAATATTCATCTGGCTCAACTTCGAGTCCTAAAGGCGTTGTTTTATCGCATAATAATTTAACTTCAAATATTGCAGCGATTGCAGAAGGACTAAAACTCAAATCTGATGACATCGGTATAAGCTGGATGCCTTTAACTCATGATATGGGTTTGATTGGTACGCACATGACATTATTTTCGAAAGGTCTGAGTCAAATAGTCATGGATACAGAGCTTTTTATCAGGCGACCATCAATGTGGCTTAAAAAAACAAGCGAATATCGCGCTTCAATTTTAACCTCACCAAATTTCGGCTATAAACACTTTTTAAGTATGGATAAAAGAAAACCAATCAAGGGAATAGATCTTACTTGTGTTCGACTTTTGGTAAATGGAGCGGAGTCTATATCAGTCTCATTGTGCAACGAATTTTTAGAAAAAATGAAAACTTTTGGTCTAAAAAAAGAATCAATGTTCCCGGTGTACGGCCTTGCTGAAGCAACCCTTGGGGTCAGTTTCCCTGAGGCAGGCAGACCTTTCGAGTATGTGAATATTAAGCGAGAAACACTAAATATAGGAGATAAGTGCACCATCACTAGTACTTCAAAAGAGTCAGTGCCTTTTGCTATGCACGGTAAGGCGATAAATGATTGTTCATACAAGATCGTTAATAATGAAGAGCAGGAATTACCAGATAATCATATTGGGCATATATTTGTAAAAGGAACTAATGTCACAAAATCGATTTACATGAATAAACAAGCAACAAAAGCTATTTTTAATAAAGAAGGGTGGTTAAAGACCGGTGATTGCGGTGCGGTGGTCAATGGTCAACTTATTATCACAGGAAGAGAAAAGGAAATTATTATTATTAACGGTCAAAATTATTACCCACACGATATTGAGGAAGTGATTACAACGACAGGAAATTTTACTTTAGGTAAAATTGTTGCCTGCGGTGCATTAAATAGAAAAACAACCAACGATGAATTAATTGTTTTTGTTTTATATAAAAGTGATCTTTCTGTTTTTAAAAAAATTGCCGAAGAAATACGAAGAATAGTCATTCAGCAACTGGGCATCGAAATCAATCACCTAATTCCGATAAAAAAAATTCCAAAAACAACCAGTGGAAAAATTCAGCGTACCCAACTCAGTCAGCAATATGTTAATGGAGAATTCGAACATCTTTTGCAAAAAAAAGAGAAAGTTTTACCCTTAACTAAAGATACCATCCTCAATCAATTAGTATCCATTACCAATGAATTTTCTAAAGAATTTACAGTTAATCAAAATGATAATTTATTTGAAGTAGGTATTAGCTCACTGACACTTACTGAAATTATGATGGCCATAGAAGAAATATATCCCGATACCATCGAATTAGAAGATGTATTCGAAAATCCAACCTTAAAAGACTTATCAGTTTTCATAAAAAATAAAAATAAATAGGTCAAAATTACCTCAGCCTCAATTAACATTTCTTGACATATCTCTGCAAAAAAACGTTAATTTAACAAAATAATGGGTAAATTAACCCAAATATGGTAAAAAAGTGGTTTTTTGTGTAGAGATTATTGATAGATTTGGTACACTCAGTATCAACATATCAACATTATTTATATTAATGTTGAAGTACGTAGTAAGTTAAACTTTGTTTCATCAATCCTAAATAAAAGGGGATAAATATGGATGTCGGAAAAACAATTAAACAAGTAGCAGCAGTAGTGGCGGTTGTGTCTGCATTTGCAGCATTACCATCAGAAGCTTTACTACTTTGTGTTCTTGGTCTAGCCAGTGGCTGGTACATGGCAGAAGGCGACACAGTTCGCATTCTAGTTACAGCAGCAGCATTAAACGTCGGTGGAGTTGCCGGTGGCGCTGATGCGATACCAACTATTGGTCCAATGATTGGAGACATACTAGGTGCTATGGGTGCAGTATATACTGCAGCTGCAGTTACTATGGTTGTGATGGGTGTTGTAAATAGATTGAAGCCTTGATAACTATATAGATAGCATCAAATAAAAGCCCGCTTAAGCGGGCTTTTTTTATTGTATGATTAAATTAACTGTGATTACAAAAATAAAAAAAATCTTAATAACCATAATATTTTTATTCAATTGTGCTTTAACAAGCTATGCCGATGTTTATAACCTCGGGGGGATGTACACATACCATTATCATGATGGAAGATATGCTGATTGGGGAGATTACGCTCGTACTTCGGCGATTATGGCGATCGATAAAATTAATAAAGAAGATTTTTTAGGCGAAGAAAATAACCTTCAAATGCTTCCAGAAAATATAATTGATTATCATTGCTGGCCAAGTAATGCATCTTCAATGGCTGAAACATTGTTCAAAAAAAATATTCTCATATTAACTGGAGCAGATTGTAGCAGTCCGGCTGTTGAAATAGCAACGGTTGCATCCAAGTATCAAATTCCTGTAATTTCAAATGGCGCTAACGCATCGACACTGTCTTCTACTGAAAAATACCCTTGGTTCATAAGGGTTGTTACGCCAAGTGAACAGTATGATCGTTATCTGATAGATTTAGCCGATTACTATAAAGTACGTGAAATTGCTTATTTTTATACCACTGATGCCTGGGGGCTCGGTGCAAAAGAAGTTATTCACGCTTCTGCCGAAAAGAAGAAAATAAGAATAGCAAAAGAATTTGGGTTTGAACGTGATACCAGTCAATCAGTTATTAATGATTACATGCAAGAAGTATCTGATGAAAATATCAATCATATAGTTATCACTGGGCCTACGCCCGATACAGCAAGAGTATTTAGAGCAATCAATAAGTTCAATCTGAATAAAAAGGGAAACACAATTTATGCAACTGAAATGATCTCTGCCGATGAAGCCCTAGATATTGTAGAAGGGAGTAAAGGATATTTTGCGCCAATGACACTTCTTGTAAAAACAAAAAAGCTGGAACAATATAAAAAATTACTTGAAATTACTCTAAACAAAGAAGTTGATGTTAATTCAAAAGCTTTCTTTTATGGCGCTTTAAGTTATGACCATATATATACAGTAGCTCATGCTATTAAAAACATGAATGATAAAAGAATAAAAATTAATCCGAAAAACCTTATGGAATACCTTAGAAATGTCGACTTTGAAGGAGTTACAGGAAGGGTTTATTTTTCCAATGAATCGAATGATCGTATTAACATGCCTTTGCAGATAGTAAACAGTCATGGTCTTGATGACCTATCTAATAAAGTGAAATTTGAATCAATCGCGACTTTATCAAACCAAGGTCAACTTATAATTGATGAATCAAGAGTATTGTTGCCTGGATACGAATAGTTTTATCAATGAAGATCTTTAAATATTATTTCCCAATATTAATTCTTGCAACAAGTTTTGCCTATCCTGAAACTTATGAATTAGGCGGTATGTATACTCAACATTATCGCGATGGGAGATATGCTGAATGGGGTAAATACTCTCGACTAGGAGCAAAAATTGCCATCGAGACAATAAATAAAAGCAATATGTTAAGTGGTGATGAAATTAGCATGCTTTCTGAAAATATAATTGATTATCATTGCTGGACTGAAAATGTTGACCTCATGGCGACTACGTTAATGAGAAAGAGCATCATTGCATTAACCGGAATAGAATGCAGTGATCCAGCAGTAGTCATCGCTAAATTAGGAGAATCCAACAAAATACCAGTTGTGTCGTATGGTGCAAATGCAGCGTTCCTGTCCTCTACTGAAAGATTTCCATGGTTTGTTAGGGTAGTAGCTCCGAGCGAATCTTACGAAAAATACCTCATTGATTTGGCCGCTTATTTCAATGCAAAAGAGATTGCCTACTTTTATACAACAGACGCTTGGGGAGAAGGAGCATATGAAGTAATCAAGGAAGCTGCATCTAAAAATAAAATCAATATATTAAAGGTCTACTCTTTCCCACGAGATGAAAATCAATCAGTACTTGATAACTACATAAAAGAAGTTAAAGAAACAAGCATTAAGCATATAGTAATTACCACGCCTACACCTGATACAGTAAATATATTCAGATCAATTAATAAATTTGACTTAAATAAAGCAGGTTATTCTTTTTATGCCGCTGAAATGATTTTAAATAACGAATCAAAAGAAGTCACATCAGGAGCTCTTGGTTATTTTGCGCCCATCGCTAAATTGAATGATTCTTTACATCTTAGGCAGTACAGTAAATCTTTTGAAAAAATAGCAAATGAAAAAGCGGATTTAAAATCAAGTAATTTTATATACAGTGCACTCAGTTATGACCATATCTTTGTAATAGCTCATGCGATTAGATTAACCAAACTCAATAAATTAGAAGTAAATAGAGAAAATACCTTGAAATTCCTCAGAAAAGTGGATTTCAATGGAGCAACAGGCAGAATATCATTTGAATCTGATTCAAATGATAGGTTAAATATGCCTATACAAATAATGAATTATCAAGGCAACAAAGATAATGGCGAAGTTGTGTTTGAATCAATTGCTGAAATCGATCAATCCACAGGAAATCTGAATGTACATGAAAACAAGATACTGTGGCCAGGCAATAACAAACAACTTCTGAAATAAGATGAGTATATGAAAAAAAATAATTGCAACAAAAAACGTGATCAAAAATTGGGCTTGAATCAAAAAATAGATCGACGGGACTTTCTGAATTCGACATTATTAGGTGCTGGCAGCGCGCTTTATAGCATGTCCTCTCCATCATCAATCTTTGCAAATGAAAATAACGAGTTAAATCTGCCAAACCAAGTGGCAGGTAACTGGTATGGTTATGGCGGAGTAGGTGACTCAAGGTATTCTCATGGAAATACACCGGATATTTTAAAATCGGCGCACGCGTTAAGAGACGGCCTTCTTAGTAAAAATAGTATTGATAATATTGATGCTTCAGAAAAATATGATCTTGTGATTGTTGGTGGAGGGATAGCTGGCTTAGGCGCAGCACAACGTTTAATGGAGCTAGACTCTAATAAGAAATGCCTTATTTTAGAAAATCACCCAATATTTGGCGGCGAAGCAAAGCGAAATGAATTTAACGTTAATGGTCATATTGTCACTGCGCCACAAGGATCAAATAGCTTTTACTATAAAACAAAAAATTATGATATCAAGGAAGATTTAAAATATATCGACATATTAAATATTCCTGAGAAATTTTCATACGCAACAATGAAAGACAATGATCAAGATCTTGTGTTTGCACAAGAGAATTATGACGTGCAAATGTGGGGTGAAGAATTAATATCAAAAGGACATTTTGTTGATAAAAAATCACACAATGTTGAGCCTCAATGGGTAAAAGATATCTGGAAAGACAAATTAAAACGATACCCTTTATCAGAAAAATTTAGAAAATATCTGCTTACGTGGAAATATACAAAAGATATGCCAAACGACGATAAAAAAACTAACGCTTGGCTGGATAACATGACATATAAAGACTATATAGAAAAAGTTATGGGCCTTGATGAAGAAGTGACAAAATTCGCCGATCCAGTATTAGCAAGCTCAGGAGGTATGGGCTGTGATGTCATGTCGGCTTATATAGCTATGCTTCTCGGTATGTATGGTCTGTCACCAGATGCTCCAGTCAACCCTTTAAATCGTCATAGTTTTCCAGGTGGAAACGATGGTTTTGCACGTCATTTTATAAAATGGCTAATTCCTGATGCCATAACTGGTGGCAATAAATTTGAAGATATCATGAACAATCCCATTAATTTTGAAAATCTTGATCACGAAGGTAATTCAGTAAGAATCAGACTAAACAGTAATGTAGTTAATGTCGCTCACACAAAAGTAAGCGGTAATTCTGATGATGTAAACATAACTTACTATAGGGACAACAAATTACATAAAGTAAATGCCAAGGCAGTTGTAATGGCTTCTGGAGGGTGGATTAATAAACACATCATATCTGACTTACCAGAAAGCCATCTTAACGCTTATAATAAATTTAATCATGCCCCAATGTTGGTGGCCAATGTTGCATTAACAAACTGGCGTTTTCTACAACGACTTGGTATTACCGCATGTCAATGGACCGGGGGATTTGGTTTTCACACAAACATTAGGAAGCCGATGCATATCGGCGAATATAAGCCTGATCTTGATCCAAATAAACCCATTACATTAACCTTTTATGTTTCATTCGAAAAAGCCAATCAAGGCTTTAATGCCCAGCAACAATCAAGACTTGGTCAATATGAGATGTTAGGCAAATCGTATATTCAATACGAGAGAGAAATACGCGAACAAATGGTTAGAATGTTTAGTTCTGGTGGCTTTGACCCGATAACCGATATCGCAGGGATAATTCTCAATAGATGGGGCCACGCATACGTTACACCAACTCCTGGATTCTTCTACAGCAAAGACGGGGGTTCTGGTTATGCTGATATTATAAAATCAACACCATTTGGGAAAATCTCATTTGGACATTCAGAGCTACGAGGCTATCAACATTGGGGTCCTGCTGCCGCTGAAGGGAGTAGAGCGGTTGATCAAATATTTAACTACCTATAAGCCTAAATATGATGAAACAAGCTTTTAATACATTAACAGTGATAATTCTTCTATTATCATGCAATTATGTATCGGCAACAACAGAAAAAACGCCTATATCAAAGTCAGTTATAGACGAGTTTAAAAGTAATTTCTCAAGTGAAGATATAGGTAAACTTCGTACGATATATAAAAAATATTTACTTCAAGCCAATTACCCAATTGGAGATATTGAGAGAGACGTGTCGTATGGTGATCATCCTCTCCAGAAATTGGATATTCATCATAACCAATCTAAGAATGATAATTCACCAGTAATTATATTTATTCATGGCGGGGCTTTCGTAAGAGGTGACAAAAGCGATCATGCTATTTTCGATAATGTCCTAAACTATTTTACTAGAAACGGTATAACAGGGGTCAACGCTAATTATCGACTTGCTCCTGACTATATGTGGCCAAGCGGATCTCAAGATGTAGCCAAAATAATTGAATGGGTGAGATCAAATGCTAAGTCATTGAATATAGATAAAAATAATATCTTTCTCATGGGGCATTCGGCAGGGGCAGCGCATGTGGCGACTTATTCTTTCAATGAAAAACTACAAGTTGATAACGGAAATGATGGGGTACAAGGTTCAATTCTTTTATCAGGCATATATGCGAACGTTAGTAGCACATCGAAAGAAAACTATTATGGCTTTGATAAAAATAATTTACCGATAAATTTTATCAATGGAAGGTCAATACCACTGTTCATAATAGACGCCGAATACGACAAAACAAGCACTCAAATAGAAGCTATTGAATTGATTCTAAAGTTATGTCAAATACAAACCATATGCCCAAATCACAAACAAATACCCGGTCACAATCATTATTCGATGATGTATCATTTTAATACTCATGATGACTCAATTGCTCGTGACATATTAGATTTTATTAATAACAAGAAAGTTCACTAAAATTATG